>JBIQHO010000094.1:0-11191 GCA_044508545.1 Bradyrhizobiaceae bacterium
GCACCAGCGCATCTTCCTGGCCGTGCGTCACCCAGATCTCGCCTGCCCCTGTCGCGGCGATGGTGCGGGTCAGGCCGTCCCAATCGGCATGATCGGAAATAACCAGCGGCAGTTCGACGCCGCGCTGCCGCGCCCGCGCGCGAACCCGCATCCAGCCCGACGCAAACGCCGTCACCGGATCTGGAAAGCGCCGCGTCCAGAGATCCGCGATGGCCGAGGGCGGCGCCAGCGTGATGGTGCCGGCAAGGTCGGCCTTCTTCATTCCCCTGGCCGGCCGCAATTCGCCAAGCGCGACACCGCGGCTTTGATAGTACCGCGTGACCTTGTCCATCGCGCCATGCAGATAGATCGGCGCGCCGTAGCCGGCTTCGCGGATCAGCGCGATCACGCGTTGCGCCTTGCCCAGCGAATAGGCGCCGACGAGATGCGCGCGATCCGGAAACAGCGCCACCGAAGCCAGCAGCTTGTCCACTTCGCACACTGCGTCGCCATGACGAAACACCGGCAGGCCGAACGTCGCCTCGGTGATGAAGACATCGCACGGCACCACCTCGAACGGAGTGCAGGTCGGATCGCGGACGTCCTTGTAGTCGCCCGAGGCGACGATCCGGACCCCGCCATGGGTGACCGCGATCTGCGCCGAGCCCAGCACGTGGCCCGCGGGATGGAATTTGATCGAGACATCGCCGAGCGCGATCTCTTCGCCGTAAGCTATCGCCTGCGCGGAGCCGGCAAAACCGTCACCGTAGCGCAGCCGCATGATGTCGAGCGTGTCCTGCGTCGCCAGCACCGCGCCGTGACCGGGGCGGGCGTGATCGGAATGGCCATGGGTGATGACCGCACGGTCCACGGGACGCACCGGATCGATATGGAAGCCGCCCGGCTTGCAACACAATCCGGCGGCGACCGGCATCAGTATGTCTTGCGGACGCATAGCAGGCATATAGCCAGCCGCCGGAGCCGTTCGAGTCCGTGCGTTGCGGAAGATGTCCGGCGCAACGAACAAGCCCCGGCCTTGGCCGGGGCTTCACGTATCAGATCCCGAACAGGACGACCGTTTTCAGGATCGCGCCTATTCCCGCTGTCCCAGCAACTGCAACAGCAGCGTGAACAGGTTGATGAAGTTCAGATAGAGCGACAGCGCACCTGTAATCGCCGCGCGTTCCGCAATCTCGCCGCCCTGGGAGGCGTAGCCGTAGATATAGTCGTTCTTCAGCCGCTGGGTGTCCCACGCGGTCAGGCCCGCGAACACCAGCACGCCGGCCACCGACACCACGAACTGCAACGCCGAGCTCGCGATGAAGAGGTTGACCAGGCTCGCGATGATCACGCCGATCAGGCCCATGAACAGGAATGAGCCGAGGCCGGTCATGTTACGCTTGGTGGTGTAGCCGAACAGGCTCAGCGCGCCGAACGAGGCCGCGGTGATGAAGAACACCCGCACGATCGAGGTGTGGGTGTACACCAGAAAGATCGACGACAGCGACACGCCCATCAGCGCCGAGAACGCCCAGAACAGCATCTGCGCGGTCGCGGGCTTCAGGCGGTTGATGCCGAAGGAGATGGCGAAGACCATCGCCAAGGGCGCGAGCATGAATACCCACTTCAGGGGGCTGACGAACAATGCAACGCCGAACGGCGTCAGGAATTGCCCGGCCTTCAGCGCGAATGCAGCTCCCGTCGTCGATTTGGCGGCAAGAGAAGCGTCGCCCGTTACGGCCAGCATGTAAACGCCGAGCGCGGCCAGGCCGGTGATGGCGAGGCCGATCGACATGTAGTTGTAGATCTTGAGCATATAGGCCCGCAGACCGGCATCGACGGCCGCGGTATCAACCCGCCCGGCGGCCCGGCCAAACGGAGAGGTGTAGTTACGGTCTAAGTCCGACATGGTCGAATTCCCACGGTTGTCTGACGCCACTTATGATTTACGCGCCAGTTCGAATTCTGTCTCGGATACGTCGGTCTGCGAATGTTTAACTTTTCGTCATCAGGCCAATGTCCGACCCAAGCTGTATGTGGGAAACTAGCACAACGGGCGCAAGCTTCCACGCGCGGCTGAATGTCGCCCTCCGGACGGGCATTGGCC
The DNA here is from genome assembly GCA_044508545.1 of Bradyrhizobiaceae bacterium. Taxonomy (GTDB): domain Bacteria; phylum Pseudomonadota; class Alphaproteobacteria; order Rhizobiales; family Xanthobacteraceae; genus Nitrobacter. The sequence goes on from JBIQHO010000094.1 coordinate 2,087, forward strand.
CCGCCCGCGGACGACCGATGCGCCAAAAGCGTCAAATCCGCAAGGGGATCAATCACCCCCGCCTCGTCGCTGCATCGTGGATCCGATCGCCGCCATGATCGCCGCCATGTCTGCTACATATTGTCATAAATGGCGGAGCACCCGGGCCGGCTTCTGGTTCAGCGCCGTCAGCGTGCCGGCCAGCCCCAGCACCACGGTGACGAACAGCGCCACGACCACCACCAAGGCCGCGCTGCCTGCCTGCCACTCGAAGCCGAGCGTCATGAGCCGGGTCACGATCAGCCACGCGGCGACCGAACCGGCGGCCACGCCGAACACCGCGGTGGCCGTGCCGATCATCAGATATTCCAGGGTGTAGGCACCCAGCAGCCGCAACCGGGTGGCGCCGAGGGTTTTGAGGATCACCGCGTCGTAGACGCGATGGCGGTGGCCGGCGGCCAGCGCCCCGCCGAGCACCAGGATCGCCGAAATCAGGGTGACGGCGCTGGCGCCGCGGATCGCCAGCACCAGATTGGTGACGACGGTTCCGATGGTCTCCAGGGCATCGCGGACCCGCACGCTGGTCACCATCGGGAATGCGCCCGCCACGGCCTCGATGATCGCGGTATCCTTGGCTATGCTGTCATGCGTCTCGGTCAGGGTCGCGATATGGGTGTGCGGCGCGCCGCGAAAGGCATTGGGCGAGAACACCAATACGAAGTTGATGCCGAGGCTCTGCCAGTCGACGTTGCGCATGTTGCTGATGGTGGCGGTGACGTCGCGGCCGAGAACGTTGACGACGACCGTGTCGCCGAGCTTGAGCCCGAGTCCGTCGGCGAGCTTCTTCTCGAACGACACCAGCGGCGGACCGTCATAATCCGGTCCCCACCATTGGCCTTCCACCACCTTCGACCCCTTCGGCACCTCGCCGGTGTAGGTCAGGCCGCGATCGCTTTGCAGCACCCATTCGGCTTCGTGAGAAGGTTTCAGCTTGTCGGCGCTGACGCCGCGCGCCGCGACGATGCGGCCGCGCAGCATCGGGACGTCTTCCACCGTCGCTTGTGGAGCCTGCTGCTTGAGAAACGCCGTGAACCGGTCCGCCACCGACGAGGGGATGTCGATGAAATAGAACGACGGCGCGCGCTCGGGCAATGCGGCCAGGAACTGGCGGCGCAGATTGCCGTCGATCTGGGTGATCGTAACCAGCACGGCAAGGCCGAGGCCGAGCGAAAGCACCACCGAGGGCGTCAGCGTTCCCGGACGATGGATGTTGGCGATCGCAAGCCGCACCATGGTCATCCGCGATCGCGGCAGCCTGCGCGCCAGTCCCATCAGGCCGGAAGCGATGCCGCGCAACACCACGAACACCATCGCCGATCCCACCACGAACGCCAGAGCCACGCGCCTGTCATAGGCAAGGCCGATGGCGATCCCGACCAGCAGCGCGATCAGAAGCGCCACCCCGACCAGGTAGCGGGTTTGCGGCCGGCGAGCCTCGTTTGCAACGGTGTCACGGAATAGCGCCGCGACCGGAATGTCGTGAACCCGCGCCAGCGGCCACACGCCGAATGCGAGCGCGGTCAGCAGGCCATAGACGGCCGATAACGCCAGACCCGCAGGGTGCAGCGCCGGGATCACCGGCAACGGCAGAAGATGACCGAAAGCGCCGACGATGACGAAAGGCAGCGCCGCGCCGACCGCCAGACCGGCGAGCGATCCGAGAACGGCCAGCACCATGACCTGCGTCAGATAGATCGCGAACACATCGCGTCCTGTCGCGCCCAGCGCCTTGAAAGCCGCGATGACATCGCGGCGGCGGTCGACGTGGCTCTTGACGGCATTTCCGACGCCGACGCCCCCCACCAGCAAGGCGGCGAGCCCGACCAGGGTCAGATACTGAGTAAATCGCGAGATGGTCCGCTCAAGTTGCGGCGACGCATTGTTGCGGCTGCGGATGTCCCAGCCCGCCTCCGGAAGCGCCGCCCGCGCATCCTCGGCCAGCGCCGTCGCCGCGCCGTCGCCGGCAAGCCGGACCCGGTAAGTCCAGCGCACCAGACTGCCGGGCTGCAGCAAGGCGGTAGCGCGCAGGCCATCGATACTGATGAGGAAGCGCGGCCCGAGCCCGACACCGCCTGCGAGCTTGTCGGGCTCGGCTTCCACAACGCTGCGGATTTCGAAGGTGGCGCTGCCGACCGTGACGCGATCGCCGACCTTGAGATCAAGCCGCGCCAGCAGGGCAGGATCGGCGGCCGCGCCGAACACGCCGTCGCGCTCGGTGAGCAGATCGCCCATCGGGAGTTTCGGCGCCAACCTCAGCGCGCCGAGCATGGGATAGGCCCGATCGACCGCCTTGAGTTCGACCAGCGCCAGCCTGCCGTCCGGTGCCCGCGCCATCGCGCGCAGCATCGCCGCCGTGGAAACCTCTCCTCGGGCGCGCAGGAATGCGATCTCCTCCGGCTTCGCCTCGCGCTGGATCAGCGAAAACGCGACGTCGCCACCAAGCAGCGTGCGACCCTCGCGCGCCAACCCATCCGACAGGCTCGACGCCACCGAGCCGACGCCGGCAATCGCCATGACGCCGAGCGCGATGCAGGCGATGAAGACGTAGAAACCGCGCAAGCCGCTGCGCAATTCGCGCAACGCCAGCCGGAGAGGTAGAAACGGGGCGCGGGCCATCTACATCCACTTCGTCATTCGAGGGTGCGACCGGAGTTCGCGAGCCCGGAATAATGATGGATGGTTTGCGGTCCGGAACAACGGATGACGGCTCATTGCGCGGCTCGGTCGATGCGGCCCGAGCGCAGCCGGACCACGCGGTCGCAGCGCTGGGCGAGCGCGTTGTCGTGGGTGACCAGCACCAGCGTCATGCCGCGCTCGGCATGTTTGGCGAAAAGCAGATCGACGATCTGCTGGCCGGTCGCCTCGTCCAGATTGCCGGTCGGCTCGTCGGCGACGAGGATCGCCGGATCGGGCGCGAAAGCCCGCGCCAGCGCCACGCGCTGCTGCTCGCCGCCGGACAACTGCGCCGGATAATGATGCAGCCGCTCGCCGAGACCCACCGCCTTCAGCTCGCGCGTCGCGCGCGCCGATGCGTCCGGGGCGCCCGCAAGTTCGAGCGGCACCGCGACGTTCTCGAGCGCCGTCATGGTCGGGATCAGATGAAACGACTGGAACACGATGCCGACGTGGCGGCCGCGAAATCGCGCGAGCGCATCTTCGTCGAGAGCATTGAATCGGGTGCCGTCAACCACCACCTCTCCGCTGTCAGGACGTTCAAGCCCGGCCATCACCATGAGCAGCGTCGATTTGCCCGACCCGGAAGGGCCGATCAGACCGACAGCTTCGGCGCGGCCAATGCGGAGATTGATGTCCTTGAGGATATGGACCCGCGCCGCGCCGCTGCCGAGCGTGAGATTGACATTGGCGATGGCGATGGCATCCGGGACTTCGGAAAAACCGGCCGGCGACGAGCGTTCGATGAGACTGTCCATGCGAAAGTCATATGGGGCTTCCTTTCCGGCAGTCGAGTGGTTGAAGCGCATGTTTATGTGGCTGGCGCTGAGCGTGGTGTTGACGACATCCGCATTCGCGCAGGCCCCGTCCGCCGGTCCGATCAAGCTCGTCGTGCTCGGCGACTCCTTGAGCGCCGGCCTCGGACTTCCAGCCGCCGCCGCATTTCCCGCGCAATTGGAAAAAGCCTTGCAAAACAAAGGACTGAACGTCGCGATCGACAATGCCGGCGTTTCCGGCGACACCGCCTCCGGCGGTCTCGACCGGCTCGACTGGTCGGTGCCTGCCGGCACCCGGGGCGTGATTCTCGAACTGGGTGCAAACGATGCGCTCCGCGGCCTCGATCCCAAGGTGACGCGTACCGCGCTGGACAGCATCCTGAAGCGGCTGAAGGCGCGCGGTGTTGCGGTCCTGTTGTGCGGGATGGTCGCGCCGCCGAATTACGGCGCCGACTATGCCGCGCAATTCAATGCGATCTTTCCCGATCTCGCCAAGGCATACGACGTGCCGCTTTATCCGTTTTTCCTCGACGGCGTCGCGGCCAACACCAAGCTCAATCAGGCCGACGGCATTCATCCGACAGCGGCGGGCATTGGAGTGATCGTGACAAATATCATGCCGACGGTTGAGTCCTTTGTCCGCGGCATCGCTGGACAGAAAGCGTGAGAAACCACGTGCTTCGCACCATCATCGAACTACGGTAAAAGCGGATATCGTCGATTCGCCGCCGAATTGGTTTCGAACCTCGCTTTTCGCCGCGACTTTCGGAACCGGGTCTCAGCATCGAGGGTGTTGCGATGCCGCGTTTGTTCACCGGGCTGGAGATACCGCCCGAGGTCTGCCGCACGCTGTCCGATCTGCGCGGCGGTCTGCCGGGCGCGCGCTGGATCGATCCCGAAAATTACCATCTCACGCTGCGCTTCATCGGCGATATCGACGGCGCCTCCGCCAACGAGATCGCGTCTGTGCTGCTGCGGGTCAACCGCAAGCCATTCGAGGTGACCCTGCGCGGGCTGTCCAGTTTCGGCGGCAAGAAACCGCGCGCCGTCGTCGCTTCGGTGGAGCCGAGCGGGCCGCTGGTCGAGCTGCAGGCCGAACTCGAACGGCTGATCCAGCGCTGCGGGCTCGATCCCGAGAGCCGCAAGTTCACCCCTCACGTGACGCTCGCGCGGCTGCGCGACGCATCCAACCATGACGTCGCGAACTATCTGTCGGTGCGGGGCTATTTTCCGTCCAAAGTCTTCACCGCCGAACGTTTCGTGCTGTTCTCCTCGCGCGCCTCGGTCGGCGGCGGACCCTATGTGGTGGAGGATTCCTACGCGCTCAGCCCGTAACCATCCGACCTGCAAGGTTCTTCAACCAATTCACGACTTGCATTTCGGCTGATATGGAGTCGTAAGCTGTCTGATGCTTTCAGCCTCGCCCACGCTGTTCCGTGATCACTATCAGGATCTCGTCGCATCGGGCGCGATCGAGGCGGACCCCGCGCAGGCGCGGGCGGCGGACGCTCTCGCCGCGCTGGACGAGCGGCTCATGGCCTACAAGCCGGCCGGCAAAGGCGGCTTTCTCGACAAGCTGTTCCATCCCGACCCCGCGCCTTCTCCGAAGGGACTTTATATTTACGGCGACGTCGGGCGCGGCAAATCCATGCTGATGGACCTGTTCTTCCATGACAGCGCGGTCACGCACAAGCGCCGCGTCCATTTTCATGAATTCATGGCCAACGTTCACGAGCGCATCTTCGCCTTTCGCCAGAGCATCGCGCGCGGCGAAATAGCCGACGCCGACGTCATTCAACTCACCGCGGCCGCGATCTTCGAGGAAGCGTGGCTTTTGTGCTTCGACGAATTCCACGTCACCGATATCGCCGATGCCATGATCCTCGGCCGCCTGTTCGCGCGCCTGTTCGAACTCGGCACGGTGGTGGTGGCGACATCCAATGTCCCGCCCGAAAATCTTTATGAGGGCGGCCTCAACCGCGTGCTGTTCCTGCCGTTCATCGAACAGATCGAGGAGCGCATGGAGGTGCTGCGCCTCGATGCACGCACCGATTTCCGCATGGAAAAGCTGGCAGGCGTCACGATGTGGCTGACGCCCGCCGACGCCAAGGCCGAAGCGGCGCTCGACAAGTGTTGGGCGCTGATGACCGGCGGCGCGCCGTGCAGGCCGCGCGACATCGCGATCAAGGGCCATACCCTGCGCGTGCCATGTTCGTCCCACGGCGTGGCCCGGTTTTCCTTCGCCGATCTCTGTGAGCAGCCGCTTGGCGCCTCCGACTATCTGCGGCTCGCGCGGGACTATCATACCCTCATCATCGATGGCGTCCCGGTCATGAACGACGCCGACCGCAACGCCGCCAAGCGGTTCATCGCGCTGATCGACACGCTGTATGACAACGGCGTGAAACTGATGGCCTCGAGCGACGCCGATCCATTATCGCTCTACCGCGCCACTGAAGGCTTCGAGGCGAACGAATTCAAGCGCACCTCCTCGCGCCTGATCGAGATGGGCTCGGATTCCTACCTGGCCCAGGCCCACGGCCGCAGTGATTCCACCGCCGGCGGCTCCAGCACCGGACTGGTGGAGACATGACATTGATGCCGCCATTGCTGGTCATCGGGATCGAACCTTGGGGGAGCAGGAATGCACGCCGCACGGCTTGAACGTGCGGGACGAAAGGTCTAACCACGCTGATGTAACATTTTCCTCATCCCGCCTCTTTGCCATCAAAGGATAAACTCCCATGGCGCGCGACAAGATCGCTTTGATCGGCTCCGGTCAGATCGGAGGAACGCTCGCTCATCTCATCGGACTGAAAGAACTCGGCGACGTCGTGATGTTCGATATCGCCGAAGGCATCCCGCAAGGAAAATCTCTCGATATCGCGCAGTCGTCTCCGATGGAGGGGTTCGACGCCAGGCTGACCGGCACCAATTCCTACGAAGCGCTTGAGGGCGCCAGCGTCTGCATCGTCACCGCCGGCATTCCGCGCAAGCCGGGCATGAGCCGCGACGATCTGCTCGGCATCAATCTCAAGGTGATGGAGCAGGTCGGGGCCGGGATCAGGAAATATGCGCCCGACGCCTTCGTCATCTGCATCACCAATCCGCTCGACGCCATGGTCTGGGCGCTCCAGAAAGCCTCCAGCCTGCCGGCGAAGAAGGTGGTCGGCATGGCGGGCGTGCTGGACTCGTCGCGCTTCCGTTATTTCCTCGCCGACGAATTCGACGTGTCGGTGGAAGACGTCACGGCCTTCGTGCTCGGCGGCCACGGCGACAGCATGGTGCCGCTGGTGAAGTACTCGACCGTGGCCGGCATTCCGCTGCCGGACCTCGTCAAGATGGGCTGGACCTCGCAGGCGCGCATCGACGAGATCGTCGAGCGCACCCGCAACGGCGGCGCGGAGATCGTCAACCTGCTGAAGACCGGCTCGGCCTTCTACGCGCCCGCGACATCGGCGATCGCGATGGCGGAAAGCTATCTGCGCGACAAGAAGCGCGTGCTGCCATGCGCCGCCCATCTCAACGGCGAATACGGCGTGAAGGACATGTATGTCGGCGTCCCTGTGGTGATCGGCGCCAAGGGCGTCGAGCGCGTCGTCGAAATCGAACTTGGCGGCAAGGATCGCGAGGCCTTCGACAAATCGGTCGGCGCGGTTCAGGGGCTCATCGATGCCTGCAAGAAGATCGCGCCCGATCTGCTCGATCGCTGATCGGCAGCGAGGCGACTATCCGCCTGCCGCTCGGCCGGTCTATCGCCGGTCTGCGACAGACGGAGACAGGTGAAGTCGAAAATTTTCGTTGCCAATTGTCACTGCCACGCGTCGGAGACCATCGCGATGAACATCCACGAGTATCAGGCCAAGGCGTTGCTGCGCGAATTCGGCGTGCCGGTCTCGCGCGGGGTGCCGGTGCTGAAGGCGTCGGAAGCCGAGGCGGCGGCGAACACGCTGGGCGGCCCGGTCTGGGTGGTGAAAAGCCAGATCCATGCCGGCGGCCGCGGCAAGGGCAGGTTCAAGGAAGCCTCCGCCGGAGACAAGGGCGGCGTCCGTCTTGCCAGGTCGGTCGCCGAGGTCAGCGAATACGCCACACAGATGCTCGGGGCGACGCTTGTCACGGTGCAGACCGGCCCCGCCGGCAAGCGGGTCAACCGCCTCTACATCGAGGAAGGCTCCGATATCGACAAGGAGTTCTATCTCTCGGCGCTGGTCGACCGCGAAACCTCGCGGGTCGCGTTCGTGGTTTCCACCGAGGGCGGCGTCAACATCGAGGACGTCGCCCATAAAACGCCTGAGAAGATCGTGACCTTCTCGGTCGATCCCGCCACCGGCGTCATGGCCCATCACGGCCGCACCGTCGCCAAGGCGCTGGGCTTGACCGGCGACCTCGCCAAGCAGGCGGACCGGCTGGTGACGCAGCTTTACACCGCCTTCATCGCCAAGGACATGGCGCTTCTGGAGATCAACCCGCTGGTCGTCACCAGGCAAGGTGAACTGCGCGTGCTCGACGCCAAGGTATCGTTCGACGGCAATGCGATGTTCCGCCATTCCGACGTGCTGGCGCTGCGCGACGAGACCGAGGAGGATCCCAAGGAAATCGAAGCCTCGCGCTTCGATCTGAGCTATGTCGCGCTCGACGGCGAGATCGGCTGCATGGTCAACGGCGCCGGTCTTGCGATGGCGACCATGGATATCATCAAGCTCTACGGCATGGCGCCTGCGAACTTCCTCGACGTCGGCGGCGGCGCCACCAAGGACAAGGTCGCGGCAGCTTTCAAGATCATCACCGCGGACCCGAACGTGAAGGGCATCCTGGTCAACATCTTCGGCGGCATCATGAAATGCGACGTCATTGCCGACGGCGTGGTCGCCGCGGTGAAGCAGGTCGGTCTCAATGTCCCGCTGGTGGTTCGCCTCGAAGGCACCAATGTCGACGCCGGCAAGAAGATCATCCGCGAGTCCGGCCTCAATGTGCTGCCCGCCGACGATCTCGACGACGCCGCGCAGAAGATCGTCAAGGCCGTGAAAGGGGTCGGGTAAATGTCCGTTCTGATCGACAGGAACACAAAGGTCATCTGCCAGGGCTTCACCGGCAAGAACGGCACGTTTCACTCCGAGGCCGCCATCGCCTACGGCACCAAGATGGTCGGCGGCACTTCGCCCAGCAAAGGCGGCGGCAAGCACCTCGGCCTGCCGGTGTTCGACACTGTCCGTGAAGCGCGCGCGGCGACCGGCGCCGACGCCAGCGTGATCTACGTTCCGCCGCAGGGTGCGGCGGACGCGATCTGCGAGGCGATCGACGCCGAGACCCCGCTGATCGTCTGCATCACCGAGGGCATTCCGGTGCTCGACATGGTGCGGGTCAAGCGGTCGCTGTCGGGATCGAAGTCGCGGCTGATCGGACCGAATTGTCCGGGCGTCGTCACCGCCGGCGAATGCAAGATCGGCATCATGCCGGCCAACATCTTCAAGCCGGGCCATGTCGGCATCGTCTCCCGCTCGGGCACGCTGACCTATGAAGCGGTATTCCAGACCAGCCAGGAAGGTCTGGGACAAACAACCGCGGTCGGCATCGGCGGCGACCCGGTCAAGGGCACCGAATTCATCGACGTGCTGGA
>JBIQHO010000095.1:0-11184 GCA_044508545.1 Bradyrhizobiaceae bacterium
GTAGCCACGCGCCGGCATGCGGGCTGGAGCATGATTCCGAAAAGTGGAAACCGGTTTTCGGAAGAGATCATGCTCAGACAAAAGCGACGAGTCTGATTCAACGAAACAGACCCTAAAGGAACCGCCGCAACCGCGGAGCGTTTCAATTCCACCGAAACGCAACCCGGAGAGGCGTCATGCCGCGCGGCGACAAGTCGAGCTATACGGACAAGCAGAAGCGCAAGGCCGAACATATCGAGGAAGGCTACGAGAAGCGCGGCGTGAAGAAGAAGGAAGCCGAACGGCGGGCATGGGCCACCGTGAACCGCGAAAGCGGCGGCGGCAAGAAGAGCGGCTCGGGCCGCGGCCGCAAGACCACCAAGGTGTCTTCGAAACGCGGCGGGCGTATCGGCGGACCGCGCGGCGGCAAGGCTTCGGCCTCACGACCGGCAGCCGATCGGTCGCGCTCGGCAAAGAAAGCGGCCGCGACCCGCAAGCGCAACGCCGCGAAACGCTCGCCGGCAAAAGCAAAGCGTTCTCCGGCGAAGAAAACCGCGCGCAAACGATAGCAGAATGAGGAGGCAACGGCGCCTGCCCTCGTCGCTCGTCGGTCTTGATGCAAGCAAGCCGACCAGCTAACGGCCGCTCTGGCAGGCGGCGCGGTCGAACAACCGTTCGACCATTTGTGGCCGCGGCTTCGCGAAAACGCTATAGAATCGCCGGTCATGACCATCCGTGCGATTCTCTCCCCGCTTCTCGTGTCCGCCATCGCCGTCCTTGGCGTAACTGCGGCAACGCCCCCGGCATTCACGCAGGACAAGGGCACGCTGCACCCGAAACCGCTGCCGCCGCTGGCCGATCCCGACGACCCCACGCTCGCCGCCAAGCAACTGTTCGGCCGCAAAATGCTCCCCACCGCCGGGCCGCCGCACGTCATCGGTTTTTATGCGAAGGGCTGCGTCGCCGGCGCCGAAGCGCTGCCGGTCACCGGGCCGACGTGGCAGGTGATGCGGCTGTCGCGCAATCGCAACTGGGCCCATCCCGCCATGGTCGCGCTGCTCGAACGGTTGTCGGCCAAGGTGCACAGGGACGCCGGCTGGCCGGGGCTTCTGATCGGCGACATGGCGCAGCCCCGCGGCGGGCCGATGATCACCGGCCATGCCAGTCACCAGATCGGGTTAGATGCCGACGTCTGGCTGACGCCGATGCCGAACCGGCTGTTGTCGCGCAACGAGCGGGAGGAGATGTCGGCAGTCATGATGGTGCGCAAGGATCGTCTCGACATCGATCCCCGCGCCTGGACGCCAAGCCATCTCGCCGTGATCCGCGATGCAGCGAGGGAGCCCTCGGTCGAACGCATTTTCGTCAATGCCGCGATCAAGAAGGCGCTTTGCCGCGAGGCCAGGGGCGACCGCAGTTGGCTCTCGAAGGTCCGACCCATGTACGGCCACGACTACCATTTCCATATCCGAATCAAATGTCCACCCGGCAATCCCCAGTGCGAATCACAGATCCCGCCGAAGGAGGACGAGGGGTGCAGCGCCCACGATCTGGCCTACTGGTTCAGCGACGCCGTGCTGCATCCGAAGCCGCCGAAGGTGCCGCCGAAGCCGAAGCCGCCGATCACGCTGTCCCAACTACCCGCGGATTGCCGCCAGGTTCTCGCCGCACCGGCCGCCCGGCAATAGAAGCGTTTCCATGTTTTTGGTTTTTGATTGCCGCGTTTCTTCGCGGACCGCGGCCGCCTTCGGGTCAAGCCCGAAGACATGCCTGATCGAAAATGCTACGTGTTGAACGTCGCCGCGCCGTAAGCGCCGGCGAGGTTGCCGATCAGAGCGACTGATCCTCCTTTCCTCAACAGCAAGACCTGCGCGAGTGACGCAGGGATCATATTTTTTGCGAAGGATTCATGATGCGCATCAGTGAACGCAATCCGTCGATCTTGACGTCATCGATCATCCCCGAGGCTGTCGACGAACCCGGCCTCAACGCCAAAAACCCGGTTGTTGTCGCGTTGCAAGGCTCCGACATCATGGTTGCGGTGAACTGACATGAAACCAACGCTGTCGATTGCGCTGCTTCTGATCGCCGCGACGCCGGCCTTCGCAGCCGACCCCGAGGGATGCGACAAGTTCAAATGGCCGATGGACAAGGAAATCGCGCTCCTGACCGCGCCCTCGCTGCCGAAGCTGGCGGCCGGCGCCGAGACGCCCGCCGCCCCGGTCGCCGTCACGATGAAGCTGAGCCCCATTGCCGAGGCGGTTCTGCCCAAACCGCCGGAGCGCCAGCAGAAACCGGGCAGCTATGCCGGGTTCGTTCGCGCCAACGTGCCGTCCGCGGGACTCTATGTCGTGACAATCTCGGAATACGGCTGGATCGACGTGATCCAGAACGACGCGTATCTCAAGGTTAATTCATTCAGCGGGGTCACCGGGTGCGCCGGGGTCAGGAAAAGCGTCCGGTATAAGCTGCCTGCCGGTCCGGTGACCATACAGGTCAGCGGCGCCGCCAAGGATACCATCAACCTCGCCATGTCACCGGCCTCCCACTAAAAACCAACGGCCGCAGCCCTTTACGTCTGGGCTGCGGCTGATATTGTCGGGCCCAGCGATCTTTCCGGCTGGCCGTAAGCCGCCGGAATTCCTGGAACGGCGCTTCCATTCGATCGTCTTGTCAATCCCTTGCACAATCTGCGCGAACTTTCGCGCCGGATCGATTTGGAGCGTCTCATGAAGATATTCGTCCGTTCGTTGTTTTCGGCATTGCTGGTCGGTGCCTTCCTCGCCGCGCCGGCCTCCGCCAAGGACGCCAAGCCCTCGGCCATGGCGCCCGCCGCGGCGCAGGAGACGACGCTGACCGCGTTCGCAGCCGCGTCGATGAAGAACGCGCTCGACGATGTCAACAAAGCGTATACCGCCAAGACCGGGATCAAGATCGTCCCGAGCTATCTGGCGAGTTCGGCGCTGGCCAGACAGATCGAGCAGGGCGCGCCGGCCGATGTTTTCATATCCGCCGATACGGCGTGGATGGATTACGTGAGCAACAAGAAAGCCATCAACGAACCGACCCGCGTCAACCTGCTCGGCAACAGCATCGTGCTGATCGCGCCGAAGGATTCGAAGATCGACAAAGTCACCATCGACCAGGGCTTTGATCTGGCCAAGCTCGCCGGCGACGGCAAGGTCGTGACCGGCGACGTCAAGGCCGTGCCCGTCGGCAAATATGCCAAGGCGGCGCTGGAGAAGCTCGGCGCATGGGCCGCGGTCGAACCGAAAATGGCGATGGCGGAAAATGTTCGCGCCGCTCTTGCGCTGGTGGCGCGAAACGAAGCCGCGCTTGGCATCGTCTATTCCACCGACGCCAAGGTCGAGCCGGGCGTGAAGATCGTCGGCACCTTCCCGGCAAGCTCGCATCCGCCGATCGTCTATCCGGTGGCGGCCACCTCCACCGCTCATAAAGGCACGGATGATTACCTCGCCTTCCTGCGCAGCTCGGAAGCCAAGGCGATCTTCGAGAAGTATGGCTTCTCGTTCCTGGTCAGCCCCACGACCTGATCGGCTGCGGTCATCGCGAGCCGACCCCGTCCGGCCTGGCGGATCTGACCATGGCTCGGCGAAGCAATCCGGCAACCTCAAGGAAAGCCGCATTGCTTCGTCGTTGCAGGGTCGGCTGGCGTATCGTCCCTGAGCGATAGCGCATCCAAGCGAAGCATCCTCAAGCCCGGGTCCGAGGATCGAATGCCGGTTCGCTTGAAGATGACGCGTCAAAAAAGAACCCTGGAGCTCCGCTTCCGATTTCGTCGGAAGCGAGGCTCCCGGAGCGAATCTGGTTCGCCAGTCCCGTGTTGTGCCCGTAGCGACAACGATATTGCAAGTAGCGCATGTTTGAAATTTCTCCCCCCGAATGGACGGCGGTCCTGCTTTCACTCAAGGTGGGGGTGGTCGCGACCCTGCTGGCGACGCCGATCGCCATCGCACTGGCATGGGCGCTGGCGCGATACGAGTTCTGGGGCAAATCGGTTATCGATGCCACGGTTCATCTGCCGCTGGTGCTGCCCCCCGTCGTAACCGGCTATCTCCTGCTTCTGACCTTCGGCAAGCGCGGGCTGGTCGGCGGCTGGCTCGCCGATCACCTCGGCATCGTTTTCGCATTCCGCTGGACCGGCGCGGCGCTCGCCTGCGGCGTGATGTCGTTTCCGCTGCTGGTGCGGCCGATCCGGCTGTCGATCGAAGCCGTGGACCGGCGGCTGGAACAGGCCGCCAGCACGCTTGGCGCGTCGCCGTGGCAGGTCTTCGCCACCGTGACGCTGCCGCTGGCATTGCCGGGCATTCTGGCCGGCATGGTGCTCGGCTTCGCCAAAGCGATCGGTGAATTTGGTGCGACCATTACATTCGTATCCAATATTCCGGGCGAGACCCAGACGATTTCCTCGGCGATCTATTCGCTGATCCAGACGCCCGACGGCGACACGGCGGCGCTGCGGCTGGTGATCGTGTCGATCGTCCTGTCCATGGCGGCGCTGGTCACCTCCGAGGTGTTCGCGCGCCGCGCGACCCGCCGCCTGCACGGAAACTGACCATGCTGCATGTCGAGGTGTCGAAACAGCTTGGCGATTTCTCAGTCGAGGTCGCGTTTACCAGCGAAGGCCGCGTCACCGGGCTGTTCGGGGCGTCGGGCGCCGGCAAGACGTCGCTTATTAGCATGATCGCCGGGTTGCAGAAGCCCGACCGCGGCGTGATCTCCGTCGACGGCGAAGCGCTCGACGACACCACGAAACCTCTCCATATCGCCGTGCATCAGCGCCGCATCGGCTATGTCTTCCAGGATGCCCGGCTGTTTCCGCACCTCGACGTGCGACGGAACCTCGACTACGGACGCCGGATGAACCGCCTGACCCGGGACCCCGCGCAGGAAACGCGGCTCAACGACATGCTCAATATCGGTCACCTTTTGGATCGTCGCCCCGGCCAGCTCTCAGGCGGCGAGCGGCAGCGGGTTGCGCTCGGCCGTGCGTTGCTCTCACGCCCCAGACTCCTGCTGCTGGATGAACCTTTGGGATCGCTGGATGAGGATCGCAAGGCGGAGATCCTGCCCTACCTGATCCGGCTGCGTGACGAAGCCGGCGTGCCGATGGTCTATGTCAGCCACGATCCGGATGAGCTGCGCCAACTCGCCTCGCATATCGTGATGCTCAAGCGCGGGCGGGTCGCCGCATTCGGCGGCACCGAAATCCTGCCCGCCTGATTGAAGGCGTTTTCAAGCGAAGCATGTCCTCGGGCGTGACCCGAGGATAGGGGTTTCGCGAGAAAAACGCATCAAATCAAAATTGTAGAGTCTGATTTCATCAGCAGCGGAAGGCTCTCAGGGTCAGATCCTCGCAATCGACGACCAGGCTTTCGAGGCCTTCTGCCGCAGCGCCTCCCTCCGCGTCAGCGACGGCGGCTTCTCTTCGTCTTCGGGCAACCGGAGACCGACAACGTTGACGCGGCCCTCGCTGATGTTGCGCGCGACAAGAACGATGGCATCGAGCGGCAGGGTCGCACCAACCTTCGGAGCACGGTCAAGATTGACGTCGAAATAATCGGCGAGCGTCAGCTGCGCGGCGGCCGGATCGACGGAAATGCCGTAGATCTGCGCGATGTCCCCAACGGTGATTTCGCCCGAGACCAGGAAGTCGCCGAGCAGGTGCGGGTCCGGCGAGGCCATCGGCTGCATCTCGACAAAAAAGCGGTCGAGCGCCTCGGCCTTCTCCGGCGGCGCGAGCAGATAGAGGTAGTCTCCCGCGGCGATCGGCGCTGCTTCGGCCGGCGTCAGGATTTTCTCGTTGCGGATCACGAGCGTCGGCTTCGACCATGATGGGATCAGCCCGCGCCGGAGGAACAGGCTCTTCTGCCGCACCGGATAGCCGACCAGCTGCTGCTCGAGCTGCCCCGGCAGATCGAGTTCGACGCGGCGCGGACCCCGTTCGGCGCGTGGCAGCGCAACATGCAGCCGCCGCGCAGCCGCGGCCAGCGTCCAGCCCTGCAGCAGCAGCGAGATGATCACCACCACGAAAGCGACGTCGAAATACAGATAGGCCTTCGACAGGCCGACCAGCATCGGGATCGAGGCGAGGAAGATCGCGACCGCGCCCCGCAGCCCGGTCCAGGCGATGAACAGCTTTTCCCGCCAGTTGAAGCGGAACGGCGCGAGGCAGAGGAACACCGCGAGCGGCCGCGCCACCAGCATCAGCACCAGCGCGACGAGCACCGCAGGCACGACGCTATCCAAAAGGCGCTGCGGCGAGACCAGCAAGCCCAGCAGCACGAACATCACGATCTGCGCCAGCCAGGTGGCGGCATCGAGAAAGGTCACGACGGAGTTGTGGGCGCGGGTCGGACGGTTGCCGATGATGATTCCGGCGAGATAGACCGCGAGAAACCCGGACGCGTGAAATATCTGCGCCACCCCGAAGATCACGAGCGCCGCGGTCGTGACAAACGGCGCGTGCAGCCCCTGGGGAAGCGCCACGCGGTTCAGCGCGGCGACCACAATCCGCCCGCCGATCAGGCCGACGATCGCACCGAGCATCGACTCTCGCAGGAACTCGAGCACCACATGCCAGACCGAGCTGTCGCCCACCGAGATCAGTTCCACCAGCATCAGCGTGAGGAACACCGCGAAGGGATCGTTGGTGCCGGACTCCGCCTCCAGCGTGGCGCCGACGCGCGGACGCAACCGCAGCCCTTGGGCATGCACCAGCAGGAACACCGCGGCCGCGTCGGTGGAGGCGACGACCGCGCCGATCAGCAGCGCCTCGGTCCAGTTGAGATCGAGCGCATATTTCGCGACCGGGGCGGTGACCAGCGCGGTCAGCAGCACCCCGAACGTGGCGAGCACCATCGAGGGCGCCAGCACCGTGCGGATGCTCTGGAATCGCGTCTTCAGACCGCCGTCGAACAGGATCAGGGCCAGCGCGGCCGACCCGACGAGATAGGTGTTCTGGACGTCGCTGAACGACAGACCGCCGGGCCCGGAATCGCCCGCCAGCATACCGATGAACAGAAAGACCAGCAGCAGGGGGGCGCCAAACCGCAGCGCCAGCAGACTCGACAAAATCCCGGCCATGACCAGAATCGCGCCGAGCAAGATCGCCAGACTGACCGAATCCAGAGATGCCATCAAAGGTCCGAAGCTGTAAACACTTGCATTTTCATCCTTATCGCCGCCATCGCGGCGCGCCAACCGATTTCTGTCGATCAGCGCCACGCTCTTCCGAGCGCGACTGCCATGCGTAAAAACCGTTGTATCGCCGCTTGATAGGAACTCATCGAAGCCGGCCAGCGCGGCGACGGAGCCGGGCGGGCGTCAACACGACGCACCCCGACAGGGACGAGCTTGTGGACGTCCCGGCATCGGTTCCGATGCGAAGCCGCATCACCGGATCGAAGCCTCGCTCAAGTTGTCGAGCTTGCGCTGACAGCGCCATGCACTAGACTAGAGGCGGACCACGCCTTATCTTTCCACTATTCAGATCGTGATGAGCTACGTCGAAGCCACAGAAACCTCCCTGCGCAAGACCGGGCAGATCAAGCTGCACGGCCCGAGCGGATTCGCCGGCATGCGCAAGGCCGGCGCCCTTACGGCGCGCTGCCTCGACGAACTTGGCGACCTGGTGAAACCGGGCGTACCGACGTCGCAAATCGACGAGTTCGTGCGCGAATTCGCCTTCAGCCACGACGCCTATCCGGCGACGCTGATGTATCGCGGCTATCGCTACTCGACCTGCACATCGATCAACCACGTGGTCTGTCACGGAATGCCCGGCGATCGCGCCCTGAAAGAGGGAGATATCGTCAACGTCGACGTAACCCTTATCGTCGATGGCTGGTACGGCGATTCGAGCCGGATGTACGCGGTCGGCCCGATCGCGCGAAAGGCGGAACGGCTGATCGAGGTGACCCATGAGGCGATGATGCGCGGCATCGCCGCGGTCAAGCCCGGCGCGACGACCGGCGATATCGGCCACGCCATCCAGAGCTTCGTCGAACCGCAGGGCATGAGCGTGGTGCGCGATTTCTGCGGTCACGGGCTCGGCCGCATATTCCACGACGAGCCGAACATCATCCATGTCGGCCGGCCCGGCGAGGGCGTTCCTCTCAGGCCGGGCATGTTCTTCACCATCGAGCCGATGATCAATCTGGGCAGGCCGCACGTGAAGATCCTGTCCGACGGCTGGACCGCCGTGACCCGCGACCGCTCGCTGTCGGCGCAGTTCGAACATTCGGTCGGCGTGACCCAGACCGGAGTCGAAATCTTCACGCTGTCGCCGCGCGGCCTCAACAATCCGCTCTCCGGAGGCTGAACCTCCAACCCGGCCAAAGATCGCATTGGACTGCTTGCCCTTTCGTGACGCGCATCCCTGAATGGGGGTTGCAAATACCGTCGACCGCGGCAAGGTGCGGTAACCAACCGGTTCGCTGCATCCTGATGCCCGCAGACGCCAAGAGCCCCCCAGGATTTGCCGAAGCGCCGCATTACCACGGCCATCGCGAGCGGCTGCGGGAGCGATTTCGCGACGCGGGACCCGATGCGCTGAGCGACTACGAACTGCTCGAAATGGTGCTGTTCCGCGCGCTGCCGCGCCGGGACGTCAAGCCGCTGGCCAAGGCCCTGATCGGCAGGTTCGGATCGTTCGCCGAGGTGGTTCATGCGCCCGATGCCCGGCTTCGCGAAATCAGCGGGCTCGGCGAGGCGGCGATCATCGAGATCAAGCTGATCGCGGCAACCGCCAGCCGCGTGGCCAAGGGACAACTGAAGCAGCGGACCATGCTGTCGTCATGGACCGCGGTGATTGACTATTGCCGGATCTCGATGGCGTTCGCCGACAAGGAGCAGTTCCGCATTCTGTTCCTCGACAAGCGCAACCAGCTCATCGCGGACGAATTGCAGCAGGTCGGCACCGTCGATCACACGCCGGTCTATCCGCGCGAGGTCGTCAAGCGCGCACTCGAACTGTCGGCGACCGCGATCATCCTGGTCCATAATCATCCAAGTGGCGATCCGACGCCGTCGCAGGCGGACATCCAGATGACCAAGGCGATCGTCGATATCGCCGCACCGCTCGGCATTTCCGTGCACGACCACATCATCGTCGGCAAGAACGGCCATGCCAGCCTGAAAGGCTTGCGGCTGATCTAACGCGATTAGGACACACCACTTGTGGGATGAAGTAAAGCCGCTTCAGAGCGTGGGAGAGCTCTGGCGTGGAATAGCGTGCACATAGGCGGGGTGGCTTCGCGCCTGCCAGCGCTTCAAGATCAATCTTCTTCAGCGCCGCCGCAGCAAGAATAGCCGCTCGATCGCTAACTCCCTCTACCAACACTACAGCATCCGCAAAAAAGCCCTCGGCAACCTCAGTGCGTAGAGTGTGGAGCTTCGCCCTAAGCAGTTCTTTGGAATAGCTACCTTCTTCCAACAGCAATGCTTTTTCGACACGCCCCGCTACTTTCGCCAGATCGGAGAAAGAAAGCCTACACTCCTTAAACTCGCTGGAAGAGGCCCTCCAACGCCGCGCAAGCCGTATGTCAGAGAACTCGTCTAGAAATACCAGAAGGATGGCAAATATGGTTAGGGCAATGTCAGGGAATACCGTGGAAGCAGCGACTAGTTAGAAATTCTACTTCTGGGCCTTCACCGATGAGCGTTCAAATAGCTCACCCATCTCAAATACAAAGTCTTTTTCTTTTGGTGTAGGCGAGCTTTTCGTCCAAGTCTTGATCACCACGATCATCGGGCTTTACTTCACACCGCCGCACGATGCTGCGAACTTCCTGCGCCCAATATGGCCACACGAGTCAAACATCGCTTGGCCACCGGGCGCAACTCTTAAAGCCATCGACTGCGATATCATCGCTGGAATGATGGATAGAACAGCGCAAGCGCTACCCTATGGACCGCGAGCGGGATAAAATAAGTAGCGCCCTGATGCAGGGTGCAGATATCGCTCAGATCATTTAAATGTTGGCATCATCGAAATTTTATAATGATGGCACTTGCAAACATGATCTTCAAGCTGCTCGACGGCACTCACCCTGAAAGGCCAAAAGCAAGTGCTACTTAAGGGTGCGGCGTAAGCGGAGTAACAAAACCCTAGAATTCAAAACCTTCTTCGTATTCAGGTTCGCCTACTTCACCGCTTATCCCAGCTTACCTCACCCTTGCTGAAGTCGTCGAACGCCACCGCGGCTAGAGTCTGTTATGAAATCCAAGAACACCGAGTGAACATAACGGTCGTTGTGGCGGCGAAAGACCAGACGAAGGCGTGAGATGCTCGGCTGACACCAACTCAAAGATGTCGAAACGCTCTTCAGGAAGTGGTTTTCTGCAACTTTACGTTGGTCCCTAACGGCCTCTAGATAGTTCCGCTGGCCGCTGCAACCAAAGCGACGATGCCCGCTCCGGCTAAGCTGGCGTACATCGATCTTTGGCATCACGCGCTCTCCAACCGGCGCAGACGCTCCTTGACCCCATTGCTGATACTGGCAGCGACTTCGGCAGGAAATGTTTTCGGAAGTGACGCGATGACCTGTTCGACTGCCGCTGGCGCCTGTGTGCGCAGCTCATCGAAGACCGCGGTCACGAGTCCCACGCCAATCCCTGCCTTGGCTGCGGTCTGAGCAAAATGGCGGGGCATGATGCTGTCGACGACGTAGTGGCGGCTGTCACCGACCGCCATGGCCAGCTTCATCTTGTTGCGCTTGATCTGGCCTGCGTCGAGACTGGGCTGCGCCGAGATCACATCGTAGAGCGGGGTCATACGGAAGCGGCCGCCGGGAGAGAGAAAGACGCTGAAATTCTTGGCGTGACCGTCCGTGGCGCCGAGAAGCCAGAAGACAATCACGGCCTTCAGAAACGTCGCTTGATCCGCCTGCGGTTGATCGCTCCCCTTCAGCAGATTGAGGATAGCCGGAATGCCGGGGCCGCCATCGGATTCGTATTTCAGGGATGGCGGCACCGACAAAGCCTGGCAGCAATCCTCCTGGGGTAAACGCAGGAGACGGTTGTCGCTGGCCCAGCGGCGATCAAACCGCTCGACCACGAGCACGCGGTTACCCTCAAACTCCTCGATAGCGACGGCGGCGCTCGGAAGTCCAAGAGCAGCCGCCAGCTTGAGGCAGAAGAACTCGTTTTCAACGCTGAAGGATAGATCGATGCCGTTCGGCA
>JBIQHO010000528.1:0-1632 GCA_044508545.1 Bradyrhizobiaceae bacterium
AGCCGAATGCGCTCACGATGTGGGAGGCGCAGTTTGGAGATTTCGCCAATGGCGCGCAGGTGGTGTTCGATCAGTTCATCTCTGCCGGAGAACGCAAGTGGCTGCGCATGTCAGGCCTCGTCTGCATGCTGCCCCACGGCTATGAAGGCCAGGGACCGGAGCATTCCTCGGCGCGGCTGGAACGCTTCCTGCAGATGTGCGCGGAAGACAACATGCAGGTGGTCAACCTCACCACGCCGGCCAACCATTTCCATGCGCTGCGCCGGCAGTTGAAGCGCCAGATCCGCAAGCCGCTGATCATGATGACGCCGAAGTCGCTGCTGCGCCACAAGCGGGCGGTATCGCATCTCGACGAACTCGGCGCCGATACCGCCTTCCACCGCATCCTGTACGACGACGCGGCTATGCTTCCGGAGCAAAAAATCAGACTGGTGGAAGACCGGAATATCCGCCGCGTGGTGCTGTGCTCCGGCAAGGTCTACTACGACCTCTACGAGGAACGTGAGAAGCGCGACATCGACGACGTCTACCTGTTGCGGATCGAACAGCTCTATCCGGTGCCGCTGAAGGCGCTGGTGCAGGTGCTCGGCCGTTTCAAGAATGCGGAGATCGTCTGGTGCCAGGAAGAGCCGCGCAACATGGGCGCGTGGCACTTCATCGAACCCTATCTCGAATGGATTCTCAACCAGATCGACATCCCCAACAAGCGCCCGCGTTATGCCGGCCGCGCCGCGTCCGCGGCCACCGCGACCGGATTGATGTCGAAGCATCTCGCACAACTCAAGGCACTTCTCGAAGAAGCACTTGGATAATTAATTGCGTTGCCATGCCCCGGTGCCATCAAGCTTGCGCAGATTGCGTCAACCGGTCTGCGGCGCGCGGGGATCCACGTCTCTGCATCGCGTTCACGACGTGGGTAGCGGACAGCGAGCGAAGCGACGCCGTGCTTCGGACGGATATGGCCGGTCATAACCGGCAGAGGATTTAGGAAGGGCTTGCTCTCATGACTGAGATACGCGTTCCGACGCTCGGCGAATCGGTGACCGAGGCCACCATCGGCAAATGGTTCAAGAAGACCGGCGACACTGTCGCCGTCGACGAACCGCTGGTCGAACTCGAAACCGACAAGGTGACCATCGAAGTGCCCGCGCCCTCCGGCGGCACGCTCGGCGAGATCGTCGCCAGGGATGGCGAGACCGTCGCCGTCGGCGCGCTCCTCGGGCAGATTTCGGAAGGCGCCGCCCCGGCAAAACCCGCGGCCGCCGGGGCGTCGGCAGGCGTCGCGCCTGAAAGCGCAATCGGACGTTCCGACCTCAAGTCCGACACCACGAAACCGATCAATGCCGGCCCGGAAGAGCCGCGGCCCAAGCCGGAAACCTCAGCGACGGAAGCCTCAGCGTCCTCCGACGCGCCGCTCGCGCCTTCGGTCCGCAAGCTCTCCGCCGAGAGCGGTGTCGATGCTTCCACGGTGCCGGGTTCGGGCAAGGATGGCCGCGTCACCAAGGGCGACATGCTGGCCGCAATCGAGAAAGCGGCGGCGGCGCCGACACCGGTCAACCAGCCGGCCGCCGCGGTTCAGCTTCGCGCCCCCTCGCCGCCCGACGACGCCGCGCGCGAGGAGCGCGTGAAGAT
>JBIQHO010000096.1:0-11010 GCA_044508545.1 Bradyrhizobiaceae bacterium
TCGTTGCGGCGCGTGGTGCACGACGAACTGCACGCGCTGGTGACCTCGAAACGCGGCGACCTGCTGTCGCTCGCGCTGGCGCGGCTGTGGCAACTCGCACCGCGGATGCGCACGATCGGACTGTCGGCGACGGTGGCGGAGCCGGAGTCGCTGGCGCGGTTTCTGGTGCCGCAGCGAGGCGAGGCGAACGCCGCTGACCTCGTCACAGCCGGCGGCGCGGCCGCTCCCGTCGTGGAGATGCTCGACACCCGCGAGCGGCTGCCATGGGCCGGGCATTCGGCGCGCCATGCATTGGGGGAGGTCTACGATCTCATCAAGCGCAACAGGACGACGCTGGTGTTCGTCAACACCCGCAGCCAGGCCGAGATGCTGTTCCAGGATCTCTGGCGCATCAACGACGACGGCCTCGCCATCGCGCTGCATCACGGTTCGCTCGACGTCGCGCAACGCCGCAAGGTGGAGCAGGCGATGACGGCGGGGCGCCTGCGCGGCGTGGTCTGCACCTCCTCGCTCGATCTCGGCGTCGACTGGGGCGACGTCGATCTCGTCATCAACATTGGCGCGCCGAAAGGCTCGTCGCGGCTGATGCAGCGCATCGGTCGCGCCAATCACCGTCTCGATGAAGCCTCGCGCGCGGTGCTGGTGCCTGCGAATCGGTTCGAGGTGCTCGAATGCCGCGTCGCCATCGATGCGGTGAACGAGAATGCGCAGGACACGCCGCCGCTACGCTCAGGCGCGCTGGACGTGCTGGCCCAGCACGTGCTGGGCTGCGCCTGCGGCGCGCCGTTCCACGCCGATCAGCTCTTTGACGAGGTGCGCACGGCCGCGCCCTATGCAAATCTGGCGCGTACCGATTTCGATGACGTGATCGATTTCGTCGCCACCGGCGGCTACGCGCTGAAAACCTATGAGCGCTTCGCCCGCATCAGGCAGGACAAGGACGGCCGCTGGCGCGTCGCCAATCCGCGCGTGCGGCAGGGCTATCGCCTCAACGTCGGCACCATCGTCGAGGAGGCGATGCTGAAGGTGAAATTGGTGCGCTCGCGGCACCGCGGGTCGGGATCGACCGGCGCGATCGCGCGCGGCGGCCGCATGCTGGGCGAGATCGAGGAATATTTCATCGAGGGACTTGTTGCCGGCGATACCTTCGTGTTCGGCGGCGAGATCGTGCGCTACGAGGCGCTGCTCGAGGATCAGGTCTACGTCTCGCGCGCCAATGACGACAGTCCGAAGGTGCCTTCTTATATGGGCGGCAAGTTCCCGCTCTCGACCTATCTGGCCGAACGGGTCCGCAACCTGCTGGACGACCAGCGCGCATGGAACGGCCTGCCGGATCAGGTGCGGGACTGGCTGTCGCTGCAGGCTTCCGTCTCCCGTGTCCCACATGCGCGCGAGATGATCGTCGAGACCTTTCCGCGCGCCGACAAGCACTACCTGGTCTGCTATCCGTTCGAGGGGCGGCTCGCGCACCAGACGCTCGGCATGCTCCTGACCCGGCGGCTGGAGCGGATGCGCGCCCGCCCGCTCGGCTTCGTCGCCAACGAATACGCGCTGGCGATCTGGATGCTCGGTGATGCGTCATCGATGATCCGCCACGCGCGCCTCGATCTCGACGCGCTGTTCGATCCCGATATGCTGGGCGACGATCTGGAAGCGTGGCTTGCGGAGTCCGCGCTGATGAAGCGCACCTTCCGCAGTTGCGCGATCATATCGGGGCTGATCGCGCGCCGCTTCACGGGCGAGGAGAAAAGCCGGCGTCAGGTGCTGTTCTCGACCGATCTGGTCTACGACGTGCTGCGCAAGCACCAATCCGACCATGTGCTATTGCGCGCGGCGCGGGCGGACGCCGCGACCGGACTGCTGGATATCCGTCGCCTGAGCGATATGCTGGCGCGGATCAAGGGGCGCATCACGCACAGGCCGCTCGATCATATCTCGCCGCTCGCGGTGCCGGTGATGCTGGAAATCGGCCGCGAGGCCGTCTATGGCGAAGCCTCCGATGAGTTGCTGGCCGAAGCCGCCGAGGACCTCGTCAAGGAGGCGACGGGGCGGTGATGCCATCGCGGTCCATATTTGCCGGGTTCCCTTGGTTTCGGCTCTTTTCGGAAGATCGTTCGCATGATCTATGAAAGCGACGAGCCTCTTTCCGATTCGGATCATCTCTTGAGCGTGTTGGCCATCAACGACGTCCGGCTGCCGCAAGCCATGCGTGTGAGCGTGGTCGAATTTCTCGCCGATCTCTCCGGCGCGCTGTTCTGGGAGCAGGAGCGGCTGCTCGTCGTTTCCGACCTGCATCTCGAAAAAGGCTCGAGTTTTGCCGTGCGCGGCGTGCTGCTGCCGCCCTACGACACGGCGGCGACGCTCAGCCGCCTCGGAGCCGTCATCTCGCATTACAATCCGCGCACGGTGGTCGCGCTGGGCGACAGCTTTCACGATGGCGATGCGCACGAGCGGCTGTCGGCGCCGGATCGCGAGGCGCTCTCCGCTCTGCAAACCGGCCGCGACTGGATCTGGATTTCGGGCAATCACGATCCGGCGCTGCCGCCCGATCTCGGCGGCGTGGTCGCAACCGAGGTTGCGCTGGGCGGGATCGTGTTTCGCCACGAGCCGACAGGTGAGTTCGGAGAAATCGCGGGTCACCTGCATCCGAAGGCGCGGGTCTCGACGCGTGGCCGTTCCATGGAGCGGCGCTGTTTTGCAAGCGACGGGGAACGCGCCGTGATGCCGGCGTTCGGCGCCTATGCGGGTGGCCTCAGCATTCGCGACAGGGCGTTCGCCCGGATCTTCTCGACCGATTTCGTGGCGCATGTGCTCGGCGACAGCCGGATGCACGCGATCGCGGCATCGCGTTGCCGTTGATCACGCCGCCTTCGCCTGCACCGAATTGCAGAAATCCGCCAGCAGATCGGCGACGCGCGGCGTGGCCGGGCTCGCCTCCGGCGCAGCCATCAGCGCCACTTCGGTTCTGGCGATCGGCGCAAAGCCGTCTTTTGCGGTCAGGACGCGATGGGTGGGCTGAATCGCGATCTCGGAGAGAATGCCGAGGCTAAGGCCGGCGGCGACCGCGGCCTGGCTCGGCAACGGCATCCGGAATCTGGCTGGCGGCCTTGCGCTGCTGCCGTTCGCTTCGGCGCTGTCTGATGTCAGCGACATCGTGCCGAGCTGGCGCCTGCTGGCGGCGTTTGCCTATCTCGTGCTGTGCGGCTCGATCCTTGCCTATGTGCTGTGGTTTCACCTGCTCAAGGTCTGCGGCGCGACCGCGGCAAGCGCCTATCACTTCCTGATGCCGCCGCTCGCCATGTTGTTTGCCTGGCTGGTGCTCGGCGAGCACCTCGCGCTCCGCGATCTGCTCGGGATCGTTCCGGTGGCGCTCGGCATTTATCTTGTCACCCATCCCGCGGCCAGCGCGGCCTGCAAGATAGGAGACTGCCGCTTCGGGAACCGGGATTTGCCCACCGCGTTGTCTGGCGCGGCTGGAGCGGGCATGACAAAAGCGGTGCGAGGACCACGTCAAGAGGCTGGCCGGAACGGCCCGACCCTAAAAAGCGTGCCGTCGTTTCGGTGGCGTGCCATTTTCAAAACTCTTGGTCCGGGTCTCATCACCGGCGCGGCCGACGACGATCCCTCCGGCATCGGCACCTACAGCCAAACCGGCGCACAGCTCGGCTATGGCGCGAGCTGGACCATGGTGCTGACGTTTCCCCTGATGGCGGCGATCCAGGAAATTTCCGCGCGGGTCGGGCGTGTCACCGGACACGGCATCGCCGGCAATGTCTGCCGCCATTATCCCGCTGGCCTGCTGAACGGCATCGTCGCACTGCTGTTTATCGCCAACACCATCAACATCGCCGCTGACCTCGGCGCCATGGCGGATGCGTTCAAGCTGCTGTTCGGCGGTCCCGCCTTTGCCTATGTGCTGCTGTTCGGCGTCACGTCGGTGGTGGCGCAGATTTTTCTCGATTACGCACGCTATGTCGCGGTCCTGAAGTGGCTGACGCTGAGCCTGTTCGCCTATGTCGGCGCGCTGGCGGTCGCGCATGTGTCCTGGGGCGAGGCGATCGCCGGCCTGCTGATCCCGCGCGTGGAATTCAACGCGTCGTTTCTCACCACCGTCGTCGCCATCCTCGGCACGACGATCTCGCCCTATCTGTTCTTCTGGCAGGCTTCGCAGGAGGCCGAGGACCAGCGGGTCGATTCCAGAAAACAGCCGCTGGTCCACAGGCGCCATGGCGCGCGACAGGAGTTCAGCCGCATCCGCGCCGACACCATTGTCGGGATGGCTTTTTCCAGCCTGATCGCGATCGCGATCATTCTCACCGCCGCTGCGACCTTTCATGCCGCCGGCAAGACCGACATCGAGACGTCGGCGCAGGCCGCGGAAGCGTTGCGGCCGATTGCGGGCCACTTCGCGGAAGTGATCTTCGCGCTCGGCATCGTCGGCACCGGATTGCTGGCCATTCCGGTGCTGGCCGGCTCGGCCGCCTACGCCATCGGCGAGGGCCGGCGATGGCCGGTGGGGCTGGCGCGCAAGCCGAAGGAGGCGGCCGCGTTCTATGGCGTGCTGGCGCTGTCGGCGGCGATCGGAATCGCTCTCAACTTCACGCCTGTCGACCCCATCCAGGCGTTGTACTGGAGCGCGGTCATCAACGGCGTGCTCGCGGTGCCCGTGATGGTGCTGCTGATGGCAATGGTACGCCGCCGCGACGTCATGGGCAGGTTTGTCGTCGCCGGCAAGCTGTATTGGCTGGGCTGGCTCGCCACGGCGGTGATGGCCGTCGGAGTGGCCGCGATGGGCGTCGCATGGGCGCTGTAGCGCGTCTGGATTGACCGTCAGTCCCTGCGGAAGACGATCGATGCCATCCAGCCGGCCATCAACCCCATGCACGCCGTCGCCACACCGTAGAGGAGGCCGTGCTGGCGCGCGGTGGTGGCGACGAATTGCTCAAAGCCGACCTTGACGATTTCGAACGCGGTCTCGGTCTTTGCGATCAGCGCGCCGTCGGCGAGGAGCTTGATTCCGACGGTGTAGGTGCCGGTCGGCACTTCCGCGGGAAGCGGAATGCCGGTGCGGAACAGGGTCGGCGTCAGGAACGTCACCGCCGAGGTGTTCTCCCGGTACAGGCCGAGGTCAGCGCGCAGCCGTATGAAAGCGCGGCGGAACGGGTCGCTCGCCACGACGTCGGCATAGTCGGGGCCGACGCGTTGTGTCAGCAGCACGTTGTTTAGCCCCAGTTGCTGTCGGCGCAGGATGTCCGGCGCGGCGATCTTGTCCAGCGGCCGGTTGGCGAAGATCGCGAGATAGGCCGGGACATTAAGGAATTGTCGCGAATCGGCATTCACCCAGATGCCGAACCAGCGCTCCTTGCGGCGGGTGACCATATCGACGCGCGGGCCGCTGACGGTCACGACGAGATCGTAGCCGGAGCGCGGGACCGGGGTATCGCCCTCGCGCTCGATGGAGCCGAACAGCACCAGTTCCTCCCCTGAATAGTTCGGCGTCACGGTGACGCGATGGTTCGACACCGAAACGATCAGGTGTTCGGCGCGTGCATCGCCCGCGATGAAGCTCACGCCGAGCAGCAGCGCCAGACCCATCGCTGAGCATGTCGCGCGCGTCCTCATGTGCCGCCCGTGGTTTCGCGGACGGTGTAAAGGTCGGCGGGACGAATGCCCAATTCGACCGCAAAGCGGATTCCGACCGCCAGGATCAGGAGGCCGAGCAGCAGGCGCAGGTGTTCGCCGCGGATGCGCTGGCCGGCGCGGGCGCCGAATTGCGCGCCGGTCACGCCGCCGGTCATCAGGATCAACGCGAGCACGACGTCGACAAGGTGATTGGTGGCGGCGTGCAGCACGGTGGCGAAGGTCATGGTGACGAGCGTGAGCAGCATGGAGGTGCCGATCACGGTCGACGTCGGTATGCGCAGCAGGTAGATCAGCATCGGCACCAGAATGAAGCCGCCGCCGATGCCCATGATTGCGCCGATGAAACCGATGACGAGCCCGATGGCGACGACCGGGATGGCCGACAGGTAGATCTTGGACCGCTTGAATCTGACTTTCAGCGGCAGGCCGTGGATCCAGCCATGGGCGCCCGAGCGCCGCAGCGGAACGACCTGGCCGTGCTTGCTTCGCAGGATCGCGCGCAAGCCCTCCCAGAACATCGCTCCGCCGACGCCGGACAGCAGCACCACATAGGACAGCGCGATCAGCAGATCGAGCTGGCCCAGCGAGCGCAGCCGGGTGAAGGTCCAGACGCCGAGCATGGTTCCTGCCATGCCGCCGCATAACAGTACCAGCGCGAGCATCGGATCGATCGCGCGTTTGCGCCAGTAGGACAGGGCGCCGGAGAAAGAGGAGGCCGCGATGTGACTCGCGACGGTCGCGACGGCAACCGCCGGCGCGATGCCGACGAAGATCAGCAGCGGCGTCATCAGGAAGCCGCCGCCGATGCCGAACATGCCGGATACGAAACCCACCGCCGCGCCCATCGCCAGGATGAGGAACACGTTGACCGGAAGATCGGCGATCGGGAGATAAAGCTGCACGCGCGTTCGTTTTCGAATTTGACCGCGGGCCGGCGGGCGCCGTTTCCGCAGTATGGATCCTCGGTTGCGGCGCAGGTCGCGGGCCGCGCCACCTGCATAACCGAAATCATCAGCGGCCGGGGTTAAAGAATTCGGCACGGCGGGGCTTTTTCGTCCGGCTCCCGCTCAGAGTCTGTTTGGAAGCCTCGGGCATCTTCTGACCGTTCCCCGGACGCAGCGCAGCCTGAAACGGTGCGCTGCTGAGCCGGGGTCTTTGCGAGGTTTTCTGCAACGACCCGGGTCTGCGCAGCGTCACTTCGTGCCGCAGCGCGCCCGGGACACCCGGAAAGCAAACCTTTCAAGCAGGCTCTCAGGTCAGAAGTTGGTGGCTACCGCGATTATTGCGCGGCCGGTCTCGCCATCGCCTGCCTGGTCGTCGCCTGCCGGGCCATCGCAGAGCGGGCCGCCGTGGTTTTGGCCAGGGGCTTTGTTGCGGCCAGGGGCTTTGCGGCCGGCTGTGCGGCCGCGCCGTCCCATCCGCCGGCGGGGCTTGCGACGCCGACCGCATCGTCCGGTTGCGGTATGGGGACGAAGCTCTGGACCGCCTGCTTGGCCGCGGCAAGCGACTGCGGATCGAGGCGCTTGGCGACCTCGTCGCGCTTGCGTCCGGAGTCGACGTCGCCCTGGGCGGCAGCGAGGCTGAACCACTTGTAGGACTCGGCGAGATTTTGTTCGACGCCGATGCCGCGGGCACAAAGAATGCCGAGATTGAACTGGCTGTCGGCGACGCCGCGCTCGGCTGCCCTGCGGAACCATTGCGCGGCGCTGGTATAGTTGGCGCCCTTGCCGCCGCCATCAGCGTCGAGCACGGCGAGATTGTGCATGGCTTTGGCGTTGTCCCGTTCGGCCGCCTGCGTGTAATACCGCCGCGCCGCGTCGAAATCCTTGGCAACCCCGAGGCCCTTTTCGTGCAGGGTGCCGAGCCTGAACATGGCAGGCACCACGCCGGCCTCCGCCGCGCGATCGTACCATTTGGCGGCTTCGGCGTAATTGACGGCGACGCCCTTGCCCTCGGCATAGCGGACGCCGATTTCATACGCCGCCGCGGCGTCGCCGTGGAGTGCGGCGGTCCGCAGCTTCGCGCTGCCGATGCCGTGGGGGAGGGATTCGGAGCGGGGAATTGCGATCGGCTCCAGCGTGTGTGTCGTCGGAGCGGATGCGGGCGGCGCGGTCGGAAGCGTGCCGGTGACATCGGCGGATGCGGTCTCCGGCCGGCTCGGCGGCGTCATGTCTGACGGGTGTTCGGGTTGAGCTGCGCTGCCGGCTGGCAACGGCGAGTTCATCGACTGCCGGTCGATCGGCGTCGGCGAGGTCATCGACGGCATTCCCGGGATCGCGCTCGGGTTATCTGTCCCGGGCTTGGCTTCGGTGTCTGCCGGCGGTTTTGTTTCGGGCAAGGTAAACGAACCGGTTTCGCTGACCCTCGCGCGCTGGGTTCCGTCGAGCAGCGACATTGCGAACTTGAAGCCGCCGAGCACGATCACCACCACGCTCGCTCCGACGAGCAGCGAGCGGATCCTGGAGGTGATGGCGGACCCGGCAGTGGCGGGGCGCGCCGGTTCGATGGCGATCTTGGTCCGGCCGGACTTATCCGCCGACGGCGCCTCGGCGGCGGCGGCGCGCGCGGCCCGGCGCGCCGCGGCGATGAATGACGAGCTTGATTGTTCGCTCAGCGCTTCGGCGATGTGGCCGATCGCGCTTTCGGACTCCGCGATTCGTTCCGACGGCGACGCTCCGTGTCCCGGCGGACGGGTGCCGGGCTCCAGCGGATGATCAGGCGGCAACTCCGGATCGATCGCGGGACGGGGTTGCGGCTGGCGCGACGTTCCCGAGTGCTCGATGATCTCTCCCGAAAACGGATCTTCGTCGATCGCGCGCGACGGGATCGGCTGAGCCGGTTGCGGCATCGCCATCTGCGACAGCACGGGATTCGGCAATTCGGGTCTTGGCGGCGGACCCGCGGGCGGCTCCGACGTCGCTGCGCGAGGCGGGGTGGCAGGCATGGCGCGGATCGTGCGCAGATCGCCTTCGATCATTGCCAGCCGATCGACCACGTGACCGAGCGTATTGTGCACGACCTCGAGCGAATCCTGGGTATGGCGGTCGGTTTCCGACTGGCAGAAGCGCATCTCCGAGAGTTCGCGCTTGATTGCCTCGACGACCTCGCTGTCCATGGCCGCCGGGCCGGCGCTGCGCGGGCCGCTTTCGGCCAGCGCCGCGAGCCCGGCCTGCTGGCGCTCCAGATGATGCAGGATGTCCTGCAAGCCTTCCTCGACGCGCCCGAGATCGGTTCCCGAACGGCCGCCGGCGGTCTCCAGGCGTTCGAGCAGCAGCGAGACCCGCTGTTCGAGGTGCGCCAGCGCCGATGACGAGTCGTGGCCGGCCGGCAGGCGGTCGAGACGGTCGGACAGCGCGCGCACGGCTTCTTCAAGCTGCTCTGAACCGCCGCCGGTTGTGGGCCGTTCGCGACTTTCGAGAGTCGCCGTCAGCGCGGCGACGCGCTGTTCGAGCGCGGCGAACGAATCGCTGTTGTCCTCGGATCGGCCGAGCTGGTCGACTTTCGACGACAGCATGGTGAGATCGTCGCTGAGCCGCGTCAGCGCATCGTTGGAGGCGACGTTGGAGACGATGCCGCGAAGCGCGCCGATCGCGTTTTCGAGCTGCTGCACCACGCCGCTGTCGCCGCTGTCGCGCACGATGGTGTCGATCTTGTTGCCAAGATTGCGGATCGCTTCGTCGAATCCCGCAAGCTGCTCGGCCGGTTTCAGCGATCGCAGGGCGTCGGAAATCTCATTGAGGGCGCGTTCGATATTCGCCAGTGCCTGGCCGTCGCTGCCGCTTTGGCGAATGCCGTCGATGCGCTGCGACAGCGAGCGGATCTCGTCCTCGATCGATTCGATCGCGCGGCGCGGCATCGCCTCGGTGATGACGTGACGGATGCCGGCCAACTCGCTGCGGAATGCGGCGATCGACTGCTCGATTCCGTCCGGCCGCAGCGATTCGATCTGACTCGTGATCTTGAAGAGCTGCCGCTCGAGGCTGGAGAAATCCGAAACCGGCCGCGGCGTAGTCATCGCCGGCGCGACAGGCGGTGAGCCGGACAGCGGCGAGGCGCGCAAAGCGCCATCGAGTTCGTGCTGGCGCGCGGCGACTTCCGCGATCGCGAATTCGAGCGAGGCGGGATCGGGCGACGGCGTCCGGTTGTAAAGCTCGGCGGCGGCGCGCTCGACCCTGTCGGTACGATACTGCGGATACGCCGCGGGCGCCTGTGCGGCGACCCGGGCGAGCCTCGCATCCAGCCGCGAGATCGCGTCGTTGAGCTGGCGGGCGACGGCGGGTTCGCCGGGCCTGGCCGGGCCCGACAACTGGTCGATCTGGCGTGTGATTGAATCAAGCCGCCGGTGAATGTCTGCGACCTCGCGGCCACCCTCGCTCGCAACCGAAGCCTCCGCCATCCCGGACTGCGGAATGGCGTTGAAGACCGTTGAACTGAGCCACTCGTTCAGGGACATCCCGGCGTTTCGCGCGGCGGCTTCGGCCCGCTCGCGAACGGATGGTTCAATGCCGTCTTCGCTCCACGATCCGCGCGAGTTCATGCTTTCGTCCGGTGTCTGACCGGCGCATCCAATGCGCCTTCGGCTCCCTGCGCGCCCTTTTGAATAGAGAATCCCAAACCGGCGCGGGGGTCTGCCTCCGAGGCCCGACCTTTTCGTGTTAGGGTAAACAACGGGTTAAGGACTCATGCCCTTACGGCTAAAAGTTGCATTTCGAGAATGGATGCGCGGCAGCCCGACGTTTAGATGCAACCTCTGGTTTTGTAGGCGCCAGCGTACTCTTTGGACGGAAATTCCGGCTGCTGTTGCTGCATGTGCGAAGACTTGCAGCCGCTCCCGGAAATCGGGGGTCACGATTGATGCAGTTGCATGGAGTACGGTAGGCTGGCCGGCGGGATACAGGGACTTCATTTCATGATGAGACGCAAACCCTCCCTCGAGGCGACCGCGGCCTGGATCCGCCTGCTGCGCGTGCAGAGCCGTGTGCTGGACTTGGTGGAGCATGAGTTGAAGGAGGCGGGTTTTCCGCCGCTCGCCTGCTACGAGGCGCTGTCCGAACTGTCGCGCGCGGGGGCGGGCGAACTGCGGCCGGTCGAACTGGAAAAGCAGATGCTGCTGCCGCAATACGCGACCTCGCGTCTGATCGACCGCCTGGTGGATGAGGGGCTGGCGGCGCGGCGCGAATGCAAGGCCGACAGGCGCGGTCAGTTTGTCGAGATCACCAACGCCGGCCGCGCCTTGCAGAAGAGGATGGGGCGGGCCTATTCGGCGGCGATCGAAAAGCATGTCGGCTCCAAGCTCTCCGACGCCGAAGCCGCAGAACTTTGCGGGCTGCTTGACCGGCTCGGTTGTTCCTGCAATGAGGCTCAGGC
>JBIQHO010000529.1:0-1628 GCA_044508545.1 Bradyrhizobiaceae bacterium
CGGTATCGATCCACGCGGGGTCATTAACGGCGAGCAGGAAGCCGTTGCTGCGCTCGCGAAGCTTGCGGGAGCAAACACGAAGACGCTCCAGCACGGAGCGTTCGTCCGGCTCGACGGCGCGACGCGGCAGTTCCGGCACAAAGGTCAGCTCTTCCTGCAGTCGAGTCTAATGCGGAACCGGGTCCGGATGTGCCCCGCCTGCATGCTTGAGGATATCGAACGGCTGGATTGCCGAGTTGCAGCACGACCGCACCGCCGTAGCATGTGGCTTATTCGCGGCGTGCGCACCTGCTCCAAGCATGGATTCGCCCTTGCCCAAATCGGCAAGCTCGACGCTCCCGGCGCCATCCATGACACGAGCCGGGTGATTGCAGATACGATTCCCCGGTTGGGGGCATTATCGGACGATGCGATCTCCCGGAAACCCTCCCGGTTCGAGCGTTACCTCCTCCGGCGCCTGCGTGACGCCTCGGTCGGTTCATGGCTGGATGGCTTGCCCATCTATGCGGCGATGCACCTCTCATTTGTGGCGGGGGCGGTTGCTGTTCACGGGCCGGGCGTAACACTGGACGATCTCGACGATGCCGAGGCCTGGCGGTGCGAAGCCACCGGGTTTGGCATCGTCGACAAGGGACCGGAAGGGATCCGGGCCTTCCTCGATGATCTCCAAGCGCCGTTCCGCGATAGCCGCTCCGCCAAGGGGCCGAAAGTCATGTATGGCCGCCTCTATGATTGGCTGGCCCACGAATGCCGGGATAAAGCGTACGATCCCGTGCGCGACATTATCATCGATCATTCCGTGGACACGCTCGCATTGGGAGCCGATGATATCCTGTTCGGTCGCAAGGTTGGCGTCCGGAGGAAACATTCGGTGGTTTCCGCCGCAAAAGAGTTCGGGCTGCATCCGAAGCGCATGCGCAAGATGCTTCAGCGCGCGAACCTGACCGACATCGGCGCCGACGCACCGGCGGACAACAAAGTCACGTTTGACGCGGCGGAGGCTGAAGCGTTGTTGAAGGGTCTCGCCGAATCCATGAGCATGGAGCGCGCGAGGGAGTATTTGAATGTGCCCCGCCCTCACGACCGCGGCCTTCTGGAGCGTGGATTCATTACTCCCATGATGGCGGGAGGCCGAGCCCAAGGCGCGCATGCATTCCTGAAGAGCGATCTCGACGGGTTTCTTGAAAGATTGCTGCGAAACGCCGACCAGTCCCTCCAAAGTGACACTGGGCTTGTCCCACTCATTGCTGCTGCCCGGAACTCTTGCAGCGCCGTGATGGATGTCGTCGCGCTGGTGCTTGACGGAAAGCTCTCGCGTGTTGGCCGCGATACCGGTCAGGCAGGATTTCTTTCCATCCTCGTGGATGCGGAAGAGGTCCGGCCATTGGTGACTGGTCCTGACTACGACGGACACAGCATGAGAGACCTGGAGCGTCTCCTTCCCGCCAAATCGCGGGCGGTGAAAGCGCTGGTGGATCAAGGATTCATCGCCGTCGACCTCGTCAAGAATCCAGTAACAAAGTGGATGCAGCCGATCGTCCGCCGCGAAGAACTCGCGCGATTCAAACGCGAGTTCGTCTCGCTGCATGCGCTGTCACAGGAACGGGGTGACCATTTCAGGCGTGTGA
>JBIQHO010000530.1:0-1574 GCA_044508545.1 Bradyrhizobiaceae bacterium
GCCCCCGACGCGACGAACACCTGAGGCACCTTCTTGCCGTTGAGATAGGCTTGCGTCGCCGAGGAGGTCGGCGTGCCGATGGGCATGAAGATCGCAAGAACCTCGTCGGATTCCACCAGCTTCCGGGTTTGCTCGATCGCCTTGGCCGGCGTGAAGCCGTCATCGAGGCTGAGGATCTTGACCTTGCGGCCGTGAATGCCGCCCTTCTCGTTGACCATGTCGAAATAGGCGATGCCGGTTTTGGCGATGGTCGCATAGGCCGAAGCCGGCCCGCTATAGGGCGCCGTATTGCCAAGCAGAATTTCCGTCGCCGTGACGCCCGGCGCCTGCGCCAGCGCCGGTCCGGCAACCACGCTCAAAGCCAATAAACTCCCACAGACTCTCGCAAGTAATGTCATAACCGCACTCCCTTGATGATTGATCCAGCGCTCGCGCGGCTACAGCGCGCGGGCGATGATCTCCTTCATGATTTCGTTGGTTCCGGCATAAATGCGCTGGCCGCGGATATCGGCATAAGCGCGGGCGACGGGATATTCCCTCATGTAGCCGCTGCCGCCGTGCATCTGGACGCACTGGTCGACGACATTCGCTTCAACGTCGGTGAGCCAGTACTTGCACATCGCCGCCTCGTCGGCAGGCAAGTGACCCGCCTCGAATTTGCGAATGCACTGCTCAAGAAAGGCGCGCGCGACAGTCACCGACGTCTTCAATTCAGCGAGCCTGAATCGCAGATGCTGAAATTCGCCGATCGGCTGCCCGAACGCCTTGCGCTGCCGCGTATAGTCGAGGGTACGCTCCAGCACGGTTTCCGCGCCGGCGATCGCCGCGACGCCCACCGCCAGCCGCTCGCGCGGCAATTGCATCATCAGGTAGGACAGTCCTTTTCCCAACTCGCCGAGCAGGTTGTCGGCGGGAATCCGAACCCCTTCGAAGAACAGTTCGGTGGTGTCCTGTGCGCGCTGGCCAACCTTGTCGAGGATGCGTCCACGGCTGAATCCCGGACGGTCCGCCTCGACCAGAAACAGCGACTTGCCGGCTTTCCCGGTGTCGTTCTGGGTCGATGCCAGCACGATCACCAGATCGGCGTGAAAGCCGTTGGTGATGAACGTTTTCTGACCGTCGACGACAAACTCGTCACCATCGCGCCGGGCGGTCGTGCGGGTCCCTTTGAGATCGCTGCCGGCATCCGGTTCAGTCATGGCGATCGAGGTGACGGTCTCGCCGCTCGCGCAACGCGGCAGCCAATGCTGCTTCTGCGCCTCCGTGCCATAGTGCAGGATATAGGGCACGATGACCTCGGAATGAGTATAGAATCCGGGCAACGCGAACAGCGAGCGCGTGAACTCCTCGACGATGGCGAAGGCCACGCGCATGTCGGCGCCGCCGCCGCCATATTGCTCGGGGATTGCCGCGCAGAGAAAACCGGCCGCGCCCATCTTGCGCCAGAGATCGCGAGGCATATGGCCGGCGCGCTCCCAGTCCGCATAATGCGGCGCGATTTCCGCCTCGATAAAACGACGGACGGAGTCGCGAACCGCCGCGATGTCTTCCGCGATGCTGCCGTTATTCGCCTG
>JBIQHO010000097.1:0-10998 GCA_044508545.1 Bradyrhizobiaceae bacterium
TGACGGCTTCCGAATGGCCGATGAACACCGGCACGCGCACGCAGGTCGCGGTCAGCTTGATCTTGGGATCAAGAATCTTCTTGGTCTCCGCCATCATCTTCCATTCTTCCTTGGTGTAGCCGTCCTCCATGAACACGTCGATCTCGGGGATGACGTTGAAGGCGATACGCTTTGGAAACTTTTTGTTAACCAGTTCGCTCGCGGTGTAGACAGACTTGGTCTGCGCGAACAGCTCGTCCATCCCCTCCTTGCCCGCACCCGACACCGACTGGTAGGTCGAAACCACGACCCGCTTGATCACGGCCTTGTCGTGCAGCGGCTTCAAGGCCACCACGAGCTGCGCGGTCGAGCAGTTCGGATTGGCGATGATGTTCTTCCTGGTGAAGCCGGCGACCGCGTCGGCGTTGACCTCCGGCACGATCAGCGGCACGTCCGGGTCCATCCGCCAGGTCGACGAGTTGTCGATCACGACTGCGCCGGCCGCCGCGATCTTCGGCGACCATTCCTTCGACACGGCGCCGCCGGCCGACATCAGGCAGATATCGACGTCGCTGAAGTCGTGATTTTCCAGCGCTTTGACTTTGAGGGTTTTGTCGCCATAGGACACTTCGGTGCCGACGCTGCGGCGCGAGGCCAGCGCCACCACCTCGTCAGCGGGGAATTTCCGCTCGTCCAGAATGTTGAGCATTTCACGCCCGACATTGCCGGTCGCTCCGACCAGCGCGACTTTGTAACCCATCGTTCACTCTCCGAAGAAATCGCCTTCCCGGGTCGCCTGCGCGCGCGAAACGCGGAAAGACGCTGCGCTTCTATGCGAGAAACGCCCTCAAGACAACGCCGGACCTGGTTCCAGACATGACCGATTCGCTCCCGAGCAGTCCGCCAAAGCTCCCTCGGTTTTTTTGCTCGGCTTCGGCGAAGACAGGCGCGCCGGTCGGGTGATACGCGGCACCGCGACCGCATCAAGGCCAACCCCGCGCATAAGCGCGACGCGGTCGACAGCGGCTTATATCCATATGAAAACAAAGGCACATCTGTTTCAGACGCCATGCCGGACATGCGCTCAAATTCGTGCCGATGCGCGTCGGATCGAGGCAACGTTTCCGGCCCGGCTGCATTATTCTCGCAAGGTGTGGCCTGATTGGCCTTGTGGCGCGAGCCCCCCGGACGATAAAAAGGTGGTCAATCGGATCGATGAGGACACGATGACTGTGAAATTCTCCGCCGCGACCCGGGCTGCGAAAAACGTCGCGCTGTTGCTTGCGGCGGCTGCCTTCGTCGCGGTCGGCTTTGCCGCCACCGACGCGAGCGCGGCAAAACGCAAGGTCTATGATCGCAGCGGCGCTTATGGCCCGACCGGACCCAACGTGTCTTACCAGTCCGGCCCTCGCACCCGCGTGTATATCTCGAAGCGCTCGTGGTTGGATGCCGGCACCGAGGTGCTGCCCGGCGACCGCAAGTTTACCGACTATGCCTTCCCGCCGGCCGTCGGCTATCCCTCGTTCGCCCGTGAAAACCTGAACCGGCCGATCGACCGGCAGCCGCTCAGCCCGCCGTCCGATCTCGGCGGATATCCGACGGCATTTCCGCTGTACTGAACCCGGCCCCGGCGTTTCTCAAGTAAAATGCCCGGCGCGACCGGGCATTTTTGCTGAGCCCGCGTTCGGTGGTCCTCCCTGCGCAGGCAGAGGTGACGCCGGGTTGAGGTTCAGGCGTGCAGCGCCTGAAGTTCCTTCAGGACCGCCTCGCCCATCTGCGAGGTGCTGACAACGGTCGAACCTTCGGATTTCAGATCGGCCGTGCGCAGGCCCTTCGCGAGCACCGCCGCGATCGCGGCATCGAGCTTGTCGGCGAGTTCGCCCATGTCGAAGGAATAGCGCAGCGCCATCCCGAACGACGCCAGCATCGCGATCGGATTGGCCGCGCCCTGCCCCGCGATATCGGGCGCCGAGCCGTGCACCGGCTCATAAAGCGCGCGGCGCTTTTTGGTGTTCACGTCGACGTCGCCGAGCGACGCCGACGGCAGCATCCCGAGCGAACCCGTCAGCATCGCCGCGATGTCGGAAAGCATGTCGCCGAACAGGTTGTCGGTGACGATCACGTCGAACTGCTTGGGACGGCGCACGAGTTGCATGCCGCCGGAATCCGCGAGCTGATGCTCGAGCGCGACGTCCTTGTATTCGCGCTGGTGGACCTGCGTCACCACCTCGTGCCACAGCACGCCGGACTTCATGACGTTGCGCTTTTCCATCGAGGTCAGCTTGTTGCGGCGCTTGCGCGCGAAATCGAAGGCGACGCGCGCGATGCGCTCGATCTCGTAGGTGTCGTAGACCTGGGTATCGATGGCGCGCTTCTGGCCGTTGCCGAGATCGGTGATCGTCTTCGGCTCGCCGAAATAGACCCCGCCGGTCAGTTCGCGCACGATCATGATGTCGAGCCCCTCGACCAGATCCCGCTTGAGGCTGGAGGATTCGGCGAGCGCCGGATAGCAGATCGCCGGGCGCAGATTGGCGTAGAGCGCGAGATCCTTGCGCAGCCGGAGCAGGCCGGCTTCCGGCCGCACGTCGTAAGGCACCGGGTCCCACTTCGGTCCGCCGACCGCGCCGAACAGCACGGCGTCGGCGGCGAGCGCCCTCGCCATGGTGGCGTCGGTGATGCTGACCTGGTCGGCGTCATAGGACGCGCCGCCGACCAGCCCGTCCTCCGTTTCGAATTTGGCGATGCCCTGCGCGTCCAGCCACCCGATCAGCCGCTTCACCTGCGCCATCACCTCCGGGCCGATGCCGTCGCCGGGCAGGAGAAGCAGCTTGTAAGTCGCCATGGCGCGTTTTTTCCTCAGTTCGTCATGGCCGGGCTCGTCCCGGCCATCCACGTCTTTTCTTACGTAAGCAATGAAGACGTGGATGCCCGGCACAAGGCCGGGCATGACATCGGTGTTCGTATGCTGCGCCGATTGCTAGGACGGCGTTGCGCCGTTGGCAAGACGCCTTTGCGCCAATTGCCTCGCCCTCCGAAGCTGCCACAATGCGCCCTGCCGGAGGTTCGACTTGAGCGCACCAGACCCACAAAACGCGCCTGCGAGCCCTACGCGGCTGATTCTGATCCTGTCGCTTGCGGCCACCGTCGGCCTCGGCCTGGGCCGATTCGCCTATTCGCTGGTGCTGCCGGACATGCGCGACAGCCTCGGCTGGTCCTATTCGGCGGCCGGCTTCATGAATACGATCAATGCGGCCGGCTACCTCGCTGGCGCGCTGATCGCGGCCTCGGTCGCGAAGCGCTTCGGAACCGTGGCAAGCACACGGTGGTCGACGGCGGCCGCCGCCGTCTCACTGGCGCTATGCGCGCTGACGGGAAACTTCATCGTTCTCAGCTTGGCCCGCCTGATCGTCGGAATCGCCGCGGCGATCGGATTCGTCGCCGGCGGAACGCTGGCCACGACGATCGCGCAATCGCAGCCGGCGCGATCGAACTTTCTGATCAGCCTGTTCTACATCGGCCCCGGCATCGGCATTCTCTCATCGGGCCTCATCGCACCGTTCGTACTGCAATATTTCGGCCCCGGATCATGGTGGATCGTGTGGTGGGTGATGGCCGCGCTCGCTTTTGTGATGACGGTGCCGATGTTCCTCGCACGCTTCGCTATCGCGGCGGGCGGTCCGCAGACCGCACGGGGACGCTTCGCGGTTGGCCCCGCCATCATCTTCCTCGCAGGCTACTTCCTGTTCGGCGCCGGCTATATCGCCTACATGACGTTCATGATCGCCTATGTCCGCGACGGCGGCGGCGGCGCGCTGGCGCAAAGCGCGTTCTGGAGCCTGATCGGCCTGAGCACGCTTGCCACTCCGTGGATCTGGCGGCGCACCTTTGGCCTCGACCGCGGCGGTCTCAGCATGGCCATCGTCCTTGGCGTCAACACCGTCGGCGCGGCGCTGCCGCTGCTGGGCCATACGCCGCTCCTGCTTGGATTGTCGGCGCTGGTGTTCGGCCTGTCGTTTTTCGCGGTGGTGACATCCACCACCGCGTTCGTGCGCTTCAACTATCCGCCCGGGGCATGGCCCACGGCAATCGCGGCGATGACCATATCCTTCGGCATCGGACAGACGGTCGGGCCTGTCATGGTCGGCGCGATCACCGACGCCATGGGCAGCCTGTCCTACGCGCTCAACGTCTCGGCGGCGATGCTGGCCGCCGGCGCGATCCTGTCGGCGTTCCAGCGGCGGCTGCCACGTATCGCGCCGCCCGGCAGCTCTACTCGATGACGCCGCAGGCGATGCGGCCGCCGGCCTCGCCGGTCGGGTCGGTCTTGTAGTCGTCCGCCGCCGCGTGGATGACGATGGCGGTGCCGTCCGGCTTCAGGACCGAATTCGGCTTGT
This sequence comes from Bradyrhizobiaceae bacterium, assembly GCA_044508545.1. Classification (GTDB taxonomy): domain Bacteria; phylum Pseudomonadota; class Alphaproteobacteria; order Rhizobiales; family Xanthobacteraceae; genus Nitrobacter. The sequence continues at coordinate 4,374 of JBIQHO010000097.1, forward strand.
CCTTGTCGAGCGTGACGGCGGTATTGACCACTTCGAATTTTAATTCGCCCGAGGCAGGCACGCTGATATTCGGCATGTCTCCGGCGTGATGACCATCGGCCGCCATCATGCCGTGCTTCTTGTTGGCGGGATTGAAATGACCGCCAGCCGACATAAAAGGCGGCTCGCATTTGCCGACCGCGTGAATGTGAAAAGCATGATCGCCGGGCGGCAGACCTTTGAGGGCAGCCTTGAGCAGAACCCCGTCATCGACCTGCGTTAGTTCGACGGTGCCGACGTCGACGCCCTGGGCGTTTTTCAGAGAAGCCTTGGCGGAATTGGCCGAAGCCGCGGTCACGGTCATGGTCACGAGAGTCGCCGCCGCGAACAGGGTACGAGCGATCATGGAAAACCTCCGGCTGGGGAATCAGGGCTTCGGATAGCGTATCGGTGCGGCCCACCTATAGCAGCCGGAAATGGCAGCGGCCAGTCGCGTCAGATGCCGCTAAAGGAATTATAACCTTGGTCCTCCCAGTAGCCGCCCTTGTAGTCATTGGTGACCTCCATCGAGACCACGTATTTCGGGTTTTTAAAGCCGAGCTTGGTCGGAACCCGGATCTTCATCGGATAGCCGTACTTGCGCGGCAGGATGTCGCCGTCGAACTTGAAGGTCATCTGGGTCTGCGGATGCAGCGCGCTCGCCATGTCCAGCGGACTGTTGTAGCCGTCGACATCAGCGCACTGAAACCAGCAATATTTCGCATGGGTGTCCGCGCCGACCAGCTTGAGGAAATCGCGCAGCGGCGTCCCGCTCCAGCTTCCGATGGCGCTCCATCCCTCGACGCAGACGTGCCTGGTGATCTGCGTGACCTCGGGCAGCTTGTAAAGTTCGTCGAGCGTCCATGATTTGGTGTTGTCGACAAGGCCGCGCACCTCGAACCTGTAGTCCTCGCTGTCGATGTCCGGCGCTTCATCCTCGGAATAGTAGCCGTTGAACGGAAACGGCCGGGTGATGTCGGCTTCCGTATAGGTCGGCGCCAGCGTGTTCGGATTGAAGATCGCGGCCTGCACCTTGTCGTTGAACTTCGAAACCTGCGTGAGCAGCTTTTCCGCAGAAAAACTGTCCGATACGTCGCACCCGGTCAGCAAGGTCAATGCGCCGAGGCTGGCGCCCCCGGCGATGAAACGGCGGCGCGCCGGATCGGGCAGCAATTTCGCTGCGTCCCTGACAAGCAACTTTTTGTCGACGCCCGGGATCAGAAGCGAACGGAGACGGCGCATGGCTAGCTCTCCCAGAGCATGATCCCGAAAAGTGGAAACCGGCTTTCGGATAAGATCATGCTCAAACAAAAGAATAAGGCCAGATCCGATCCGACATGGCTGGATCAGACCTAGCGACCTGTAACCATCGCGCGCAGGCTTTTTGGCACCAGCAGCGCGAGCGCGACATGCACGACGAGAAACGCGACGATCAGCGCCATGCAGGCGAAATGCACATAGCGCGCGAAATCGTAACCGCCGAACACGGCCGTCAGCCACTGGAACTGGACCGGCTTCCAGATCGAGAGACCCGACAGCACCACCACGATCCCGACAAGGATGATGGCGGCGTACAACAGCTTCTGCACCTGATTATATCTCGACAGGTCGGCATGGGACAGCTTGCCGGTCAGCGCCGCTTTGGTATCGGCCGCAACGCCCGACGGCGTGATCGGCCATAGCTTGCGGCGGAAGCGCCCGGTGGCAAGGCCGAGACCAAGATAGACGAGACCGTTGACCACCAACAGCCACATCGCCGCGAAATGCCACAGCAGCCCGCCGGCAAGCCAGCCGCCAAGCGTGATCGAACGCGAGAAGGTGAAGTCGAACAGCGGCGAGGCATTGTAGATCTGCCAGCCCGACATGATCATGAGGATCATCGCGACCGCATTGATCCAGTGGACGACGCGCACCCACGCCGGCTGAATAACCTTGGCAGGAGGAGAGGTGCGGCCATCGCTCGCTGATATGCTTGTCATGAGGCTGTCCACGTCCATCGGGCGTCAGTGGCGCATGAGAAAAGTGTATAGATATTGTATGCCGGTATTTGTTGCGGCATCGCCGAATATCACCGGGATCGAAGCACCAACGCGTCACAACTTAGCGATCAGGACGCCGGGATCAAAGCCAGCAGGAACTGCACCATGAACGCCAACCTGTTTTCGCGCCTGTTCGACGATCTCGACGACGCGGACCGGCTCGCGATCGAAACGCTGGACGGCCGTCGCATCACCTATGGCGATCTGATCGCGTTTTCGGGGCGGCTGGCCAACGTGCTGGCGGCAAGCGGGGTCAGGCCGGGCGACCGCGTCGCGGTGCAGGTCGACAAGTCGGTACCCAATCTCGCGCTCTATCTTGCGGCGTTGCGCGCCGGCGCGGTCTATCTGCCGCTCAACCCGGCCTACACCCTCAACGAGTTCGACTATTTCATCTCCGACGCCGAGCCGGCGCTCGTGGTGTGCGATCCGTCGAAAGCGGACCGCCTCGCGGCGATCGCGGCGAAAGTCGGCGCCAGGGTCGAAACGCTAAGCGCCGGTGGCAAGGGATCGCTGACAGAAGCCGCGATGGCGGCACAGCCCGAATTCATCACAGTCACGCGGGCCAACAATGACCTTGCAGCGATTCTCTACACCTCGGGCACCACCGGGCGCTCCAAAGGCGCGATGCTGACCCACGACAATCTGGCGTCGAACGCGTACAGTCTTGTCGACTGCTGGCGCTTCACCGATCAGGACGTGCTGATCCACGCGCTGCCGATCTATCACACCCACGGACTGTTCGTGGCGAGCAACGTCACGCTGCTGGCGCGCGCCTCGATGATCTTCCTGCCGAAATTCGAGCCCGGCCTCGTCATCGGCCTCATGACGCGCGCCACGGTGCTGATGGGCGTGCCGACGTTCTACACCCGCCTGCTGCAAAATCCGGCGCTGACGCATGAATCGACCAGCCGCATGCGGCTGTTCATCTCCGGCTCGGCGCCGCTGCTCGCCGACACCCACCGCGAATGGTCCGCTCGTACCGGTCACGCCGTGCTGGAACGCTACGGCATGACCGAGACCGGCATGAACACGTCGAACCCCTATGACGGCGATCGCGTCCCCGGCGCGGTCGGCCCCGCGCTGCCCGGCGTCTGCGTGCGCGTCACCGATCCGGAAACCGGAACGAAACTGCCACGCGAGACCATCGGCATGATCGAGATCAGGGGGCCGAACGTGTTCAAGGGCTATTGGCGGATGCCGCAGAAGACCGCGGCGGAGTTTCGGCCCGACGGTTTCTTCATCACCGGCGACCTCGGCAAGATGGACGAGCGGGATTACGTGCACATTCTCGGCCGCGGCACGGACCTCGTGATCACGGGCGGCCTCAATGTCTACCCGAAGGAAGTCGAGAGCGAGATCGACGCGCTGCCGGGTGTGGTCGAAAGCGCCGTCATCGGCGTGTCGCACCCGGACTTCGGCGAGGGCGTCACCGCTCTCGTGGTCCGCGACAAGGGCGTCGAAGTTACCGAGGCCGGGGTGCTCGGCGCGCTCAAGGACCGGCTGGCCAAATTCAAGATGCCGAAGCGCGTGATCTTCATCGACGAGCTGCCCCGCAACGCCATGGGCAAGGTGCAGAAGAATATCCTGCGCGAGACCTATGCCGATCTCTATAAGTGAAGCTAGCCGGAGCAGCCATGAATCGCGCTTCAGGGATCCGGGTCCGCTGCGGTGGGTATGTTTAAGGAAATGTGAATGCGCTAGCCCTGAACGGCCATTCGCAAATAGCGATTTGAGCGTTGCGCAGGCTGTTTTGACTCCATAAGTATATGAGCAGAATTGCTTGTCGCGGAATCCTAACCGGGTGGCCCCGCGCGCCCGCAACCAGCGAAGGCATCGATGACTATCAGAATCGAACGTCCGCTTTCGCCGCACATACAAATTTACCGCTGGACCCTGACGATGACATTGTCCATCGTCCATCGCGCGACCGGCATGGCGCTCTATTTCGGAACCCTGCTCCTGGTCTGGTGGCTGTTTGCGGTGTCGTCCGGGCCGGGCGCCTACGCCGCGGTCCAGTCGTTCACCGCAAGCTGGATCGGCCAGCTGATCGCATTCGGATACACATGGGCGCTGATGCACCACATGCTGAGCGGAGTTCGCCACCTGGTCTGGGATCTCGGTTATGGATTCAAGCCGGCCGAGCGGGAATGGCTCACCCGGGCAACGCTGATCGGCGGCATCCTGCTCACGGTGCTGCTGTGGATCGTAGCCTATGCGGTCGGAGGCGGACGATGACCATGCAGCCGCTTTCCCGTCCGAAGTCGATGCGGACGCCGCTGGGGCGAGTCCGCAACCTCGGCGCGGCCCATTCCGGAACCAAGGACTTCTGGCGGCAGCGCGTGACCGCGGTCGCCATGGTCCTGCTGATCGTGCCGATGGTCGTGGTCATGATGATCCTGCTCGGCCGCAACCAGGCCGGAGCGGCGCAGATTCTCGGCTCGCCGCCGATCGCCATCATCATGCTGCTGTTCGTCATCGCCAGCATCTGGCACATGAAGATCGGAATGCAGGTGATCATCGAGGATTACGTGCACGACGAGAAGATCAAGCTGATGTCGATCATGGCCAACAACTTCTTCTCCGTCACACTGGCGCTCGCCGCCACTTACGCCATCTTCAAACTGTCATCCGGAGTGTAGTGCATGGCCGGAAACGGCAGCGCGGCGGCCGCCAACGGCAAGGCCTATCCCATCGAAGACCACACTTATGACGTCGTCGTCGTCGGCGCCGGCGGAGCCGGCCTGCGGGCCGTCGTGGGTTGCGGCGAGGCCGGCCTGCGCACCGCCTGCATCACCAAGGTATTTCCCACCCGTTCGCACACCGTTGCCGCGCAGGGCGGCATCTCGGCCTCGCTCGGCAACATGCACAAGGACGACTGGCGCTGGCACATGTACGATACCGTCAAGGGATCGGACTGGCTCGGCGATCAGGACTGCATCGAATACATGGTGCGTAACGCGCCGGGGGCGGTGTACGAACTCGAACACTGGGGCGTGCCGTTCTCGCGCACCGAAGACGGTAAGATATACCAGCGCTCGTTCGGCGGCATGACCATCGATTACGGCAAGAGCCAGGCCCAGCGCACCTGCGCCGCCGCCGACCGCACCGGCCATGCGATGCTGCACACGATGTATGGCCAGGCGCTACGCCACGCCGCGGAGTTCTTCATCGAGTTCTTCGCCATCGACCTCATCATGGACGATCAGGGCGTCTGCCGCGGCGTGATCGCGCTGAAGCTCGACGATGGCACCCTGCACCGCTTCCGCGCCCAGACCACCATCCTCGCCACCGGCGGCTACGGACGTGCCTACGCCTCCTGCACCTCGGCGCATATCTGCACCGGGGACGGCGGCGGCATGGCGCTGCGCGCAGGGCTGCCGCTCCAGGATATGGAGTTCGTCCAGTTCCACCCGACCGGCATCTACGGTTCGGGCTGCCTCGTCACGGAAGGGGCGCGCGGCGAAGGCGGCTATCTCGTCAACGCCGAGGGCGAGCGTTTCATGGAGCGCTATGCGCCCTCCGCCAAGGACCTCGCCTCGCGCGACGTGGTCTCGCGCGCGATGACGATCGAAATTCGCGAAGGCCGCGGCGTCGGCAAGAAGAAAGACCATATCTTCCTGCATCTCGACCATCTCGACCCCAAGGTGTTGCACGAGCGGCTGCCCGGCATCTCGGAGTCGGTGAAGATCTTCGCCGGCGTCGACGTCACCCGCGAGCCGATACCGATCCTGCCGACCGTGCACTACAACATGGGCGGCATCCCCACCAACTTTCATGGCGAAGTCGTCACCAAGAAAAACAGCGACGACAATGCGGTCGTGCCGGGGCTGATGGCGGTGGGCGAAGCCGCCTGCGTCTCCGTGCATGGCGCCAACCGCCTCGGCTCCAACTCGCTGATCGACCTCGTGGTGTTCGGCCGCGCCGCCGCCCAGCGCTGCGCCGAGAAACTCACCGCCGGCGCCAAGCAGCCGGACCTTCCCGCGAATTCCAGCGAGATGGCGCTCGGCCGCCTCGACAAATTCCGTTACGCCTCCGGCGGCACGCCGACCGCGAGGCTGCGCGAGAGCATGCAGCGGGTGATGCAGGCCAACTGCGCGGTTTTCCGTACCCGTGAAATCCTGACTGAAGGTCAGAAACTGATTCACAAGGTTTATGACGGGATCGCCGACATCGCCGTGTTCGATCGCTCGCTGGTGTGGAACACAGACCTGGTGGAGACGATGGAATACGACAACCTCATCGCCCAGGCAGTGGTGACGATGGAGTGCGCCGCCAACCGGACCGAAAGCCGCGGCGCCCATGCGCGCGAGGATTACCCCAACCGCGACGATCAGAACTGGATGAAGCATTCGCTGGCGCGGCTGGGCGACCGCGGCATAACGAATATCGATTATCGCCCGGTGCACGACTTCACGATGACCAACGACGTTCAGTATATCCCGCCCAAAGCGCGGGTATATTGAGAGACAAAACTTTGAGACAGAACTTTCACAGCCCGTCACTCCGGGCGCGAGCAAAGCGAGCAAACCGGAATCCGTGGACCGGATGAAGAGTAGAGTATGGATTTC
>JBIQHO010000098.1:0-10989 GCA_044508545.1 Bradyrhizobiaceae bacterium
GAGGGGAACTAGAGCTTCGTTCTCATCCTGTCAGGCGGGGACCAGGCCGAGGACATGCTTCGCTCGAAAAGCTGAGCGTCCCGATTCCGATGTTCGCATGTCGTGTGGCGACCTTTGGTGCGAACTTCGGAATCCAGGGGGATACTGGCGAACCTGATTAGAGCCGGGCTGCAGCGTCGCCGCTGCGGCCCTTTCTGTTTGTAAAAAGTCCGGTTTCGGAATTCGCAGGTCGTCCGTCGGAGCGGGCGTCAATGGCGGCATGATGTGTTCGGCCAAAAGCTGTCGCGTCGCGCTCCTGCGAACAAACACGTGGCAAACAGGCGGGAACGCACAAATAGGCAGCAAATTGCTTGCTATTTCGGCTTCCCGGTCTCTGGCCCAGGTCCCAGACTATATGGCGCCTTCGAGCGAAGCATGTCCTCATACTCGATCCGAGGATGGATACCGGTTCGCGCGGAGACGACACGTCGAAACAAAATCGGAGCTTCGCTTCTGATTCCGTCAGGAGCGAACAGGTTCCAGCCAACGGGATCGTTTGCGGCAGGCATCGCTTGCCTTGTGCCTTCGAAACTTGGGACGGCTTTCCGGCGGATGGGGTTCGTCATGAAGACAATGATTCTGGCGGCAGTGGCGCTGGCGGTGACGGCAGGTTCGGCGCCGGCGGCGGACATGGCGGCGAAGGCCTACAAGGCGCCGCCTCCGGTCGCGTTCGATCCATGGGACATCGCCTTCGGCGCCGGCGTGGTGAGCGACTACGTGTTCCGCGGCGTGACGCAGTCCAACCACAAGCCGTCAGTAACCGCTTACTTCGAGCCTCGCTATAACCTCGCCAAGGACCTGCAGCTTTACGTCGGCTCGGCGGTCGAGAGCATTTCCTTCGCCAACCGCGCGGCGGCGGAGGTCGATATCTACGGCGGCATCCGACCGACGTTCGGCGCCTTTGCCTTCGACTTCGGCGTCTGGGGTTACCTGTATCCGGGCGGCGCCTGCTACTACGGTGCTCCGACGGACACCGCAGGCCGTCTGCTGAGCGCGGAATGCGCGAATAACGTCCTCCTCAACGGCAACGTCATGAAGAAGGACGTGAGCTTCTTCGAAGGCTTCGCCAAGGTGAACTACACCGTCAGCGACAACTGGACGGTCGGCCTGAACGAATACTATTCTCCGAATTTCCTCAACACCGGCGCGTGGGGCAACTACGCGTCGATCACCGCCAGGTATACCGCGCCTGCGGCCATATTCGGCGCGAGTGGCGTCGGCATGTACGTGTCGGGCGAGTTCGGCCGCCAGTGGCTCGGAACGTCGGATTCATTTTACGGTACCGGCGTCGCCGCGGCCGGTTACGCAGGTCCGTTTCCGAACGGCATCAAGTACGCCGATTACAACACCTGGAACATCGGCGTGGGCCTCACCTACAAGGTGTTTACGCTGGATCTGCGCTACTCCGACAGCGACCTGTCGAAGGGGGACTGCAACGCATTCACGTCCGACTTCACCGCGTCGCTCAATGGCAGCTTGACGAGCATCAATCCGGGGGGCGGGGGTTCCAACTGGTGCGGCGCGGCTTTCATCGCCAAGCTGTCGGCGGACCTGACCGCGATGACCGGCGCTAAATAGTGAGCGCTCTTTCCAGGGGCGATGCGTTGCCGAGCGATCGTGAAACCGCGGGTGGAATTTGAGTCCCACAGCAGGCTTCACCTCGGCCGATCCGCGCTGTAGAACGGCGCAGATGCGATAGTCGCGATCATTGGTCAACGAGGGCAGATGGCTGCAAGGTTCGGCTTCCGGTCCGGTGTCATGGCGGCTGCGGCCGCGATTGGAAGCATCGGTGCATGGCCGGCATCGGCGCAGGACGGATTTCCCTTCGGCCTCGAGATGACGCTCGATGCGCCGCCCCAGCCCGGCTCGAAGCGGGTGCCGTCGCTGGAGATCGGCGACAGCGGCGAGGCCCGGTTTGAGCTGTGGTGCAAGGGCGGCAAGGGTCAGTTTTCGGTTGCCGGCAACACCGTCATCTTCGCGGCCGGTCGGATGGAGGACCGTTCCTGTTCACCGGAGACAGCCAAAGCCGATGACGATCTGGTCGCGGCGCTCTCCGCTGCGGGCACCTGGGAGCGGCAGGGCGATGAAATCTCGTTCGCCGGACCGACGACGCTGCGTTTCCATCTCAATACAAATTGAATCATGACGAGGCTGGTTGAATCACAGCGTCCGGCCTCTGCTACGCCGGACGTCTACCGTGAATGTCGTCAAGCCGTTTTCGAGCTTCCACGCTGGCGTTGGTACGACCATAGAGCGACAGCGACGCCGTTCTTCGAACGGTTGCAGGCGAGGGGAAGCGGTGCCGTTCTTGGGAGCGCTCTTGCCGCTGTCCTAAGATCGCTCATCGCCGACCGAACAGCTTCTCGATATCCGCGAGCTTTAATTCCACATAGGTCGGGCGGCCGTGATTGCACTGGCCTGAATTGGGCGTCGCTTCCATCTCGCGCAGCAGCGCGTTCATTTCCTCCGGCTTGAGGATGCGGCCCGCGCGCACCGAGCCGTGACATGCCATCGTGGCCGCGACATGCATCAGCCGCCGTTCCAGCGGCAGTGCCTCGTCCCACTCGGCCATGTGCTCGGCGAGATCGCGCAGCAGGGCCGCCGCGTTGGTTTTGCCGAGCAGCGAGGGCGTCTCGCGCACGGCGACCGCGCCGGGTCCAAACGACTCGATGGCGAGACCGAATTTTTCGAGTTCAGTGGCGCGATCGATGAGCTTTTCGACGGTCGCCTCGTCCAGTTCGACGATGTCGGGGATCAGAAGAATCTGCCGCTGCACGCCGTCGCGCTCCAGCGCCGCCTTCAGCTTCTCATAGACGATACGCTCATGCGCGGCATGCTGGTCCACCACGATGAGGCCGTCGCGGGTCTGCGACACGATATAGGTTTCGTGAATCTGCGTGCGCGCGGCGCCGAGCGGCCGGTCGATCAGGTCAACCGCGGGAGGGGCGTCGAATCGCACATCCGCGCTGGGCGCGCCGACATCGAACGCGGCCTGTCCGGGCTCCGCCAGGGCGGTCGCGGTCGCGCCGTCCGACCACGGCCGTGCACCGGGAGGCGAGGCGGGCGATTGCCGCCAGTCCCAGTTGGCCGGACGTGGCGCGGTCGCGGGACGAAACGCCGTCAGCACCGCGCCGTCGCTGTTCGCGGCTGTGCGACGACCCTCGCGCGCGAGAGCGTCCTTCAGCCCGTGCACGATCAGCGCCCGCACCAGGGCGGCATTGCGGAAGCGCACTTCCGTCTTGGCGGGATGGACGTTGGCGTCGACCTCCTGCGGCTCGGTCGTGACGAACAACGCCACCACGGGATGGCGGTCGCGCGGCAGGTAATCGGAATAGGCCGCGCGCACCGCGCCGAGGATCAGCTTGTCGCGCACCGGGCGGCCGTTGACGAACAGATACTGGCCGAGCGCGTTGGCGCGCGTCAGCGACGGCGCGGCGGCGAAGCCTTCCACGGTCACGCCCTCGCGTTCGGCGCGTACCGCGATGGCGCTGCCGCGAAAGTCCGCGCCGAGAATGTCGCCGAGCCGCGTCAATTGTCCCGCCGCGCCCGGCAGCGCCGCCGTCCAGGTCACCGGCGCGCGCCCTTCGCCCGCGAGCGTAAACGCGATATCGGGGCGCGCCATCGCCAGCCGCCGCACCACCTCGCGGATCGCCTCGGCCTCAGTCCGGTCGCTCTTGAGGAATTTCAGCCGGGCAGGTGTCGCAAAAAACAGGTCGCCGACCTCGACGCGGGTGCCTTGGGCCAGCGCCGCCGGCGCGATCGTGGATTTCCGTCCGCCCTCGACGTTGAGCGACCACGCATGCGGCTCGCCGGCGTGGCGCGTGGCAATGGCAAGTTTCGCGACCGCGCCGATCGAGGGCAGCGCCTCGCCGCGAAAGCCCAGCGTGCGGATGCGCAGCAGGTCCTCGTCGTCGAGCTTCGAGGTGGCGTGGCGGTCCACCGCCAGCGCGAGGTCGCCGCGCGTCATGCCGCCGCCGTCGTCGGTGACGCCGATCTGCCGCCGTCCGCCGCCGTCGGTGAAGATCTCGATGCGGCCCGCGCCGGCATCGATGGCGTTCTCGACCAGTTCCTTCACCACGCTCGCCGGGCGTTCGACCACCTCACCGGCCGCGATCCGGTTGACGACGGGTTCGGGAAGCTGGCGGACGGGCATATGGCAGGCGACTCGCAGTTGGTCCGGCAATCTAGGCGGTTTTGCCGGTTCAGGGGAGGGCGGCCGAACGCTCTCCCCGCTGTTCATGGGCTGGAGGCCCGCCTCAATCGTCGTAACGTGCCGCACCGCGCTTCGCCTTGACGTCGCCCCGGCGTTTCTTGCTGTCGAGGCGGCGCTGCTTCGAGCCGAGCGTTGGCCTCGTGGGTCGGCGCGGCGTGGGGCGGATCGCGGCTTTGCGCAGCAAATCGATCAGGCGGTCGATGGCGTCGGTGCGGTTGCGTTCCTGGGTGCGGAAGCGCTGGGCATGGATCACGATCACGCCGTCCCTCGTCATCCGCTGCCCGGCGAGACTCGCGAGCCGCGTCGCCACGTCCGGGGCGAGCGTCAGGCGGCGGGTGTCGACGCGCAATTGCGCGGCGGTGGCGAGCTTGTTGACGTTCTGGCCACCCGGACCCGAGGCGCGGACGAAGCTGATCTCGATGTCGTCGTCGTCGATCGCGATATCGCGGGTGATCCGCACTGTGGCACTCACTGTTTTTTCCCCCTCGCGGCGGGAATCAGACCGAGTACCATAACCGATATGCGTGCGTCAGTGCGCGGCCGGGTGCGGCGCGGGCTGGGCCGCCCCTGGCCGGGCGGTCGCCCCCGGCTGGGCTGCGGCCGGTTGCGTCCCCGCCTGCGCGCGTCCCACGACCACGGTCAGGAGCCCGTGCCCCCACAGCCGCTTCGCGACTGCTTTCGCCTGATCGAGGGTGACGGCCTCGACGATGGAATTGCGCTTCTCGATGTAGTCGATCGGCAAATTGTCCGTCTGGTATTGCAGCAGGCCGGTGGCGAGCTTCGAGGAGGTATCAAGCTCCAGCATCTGCGATCCCTTCAGGTAGGATTTGGCCTCGTCCAGTTCCTTCTGGGTTGGCCCATCCTTGGCGAAGCGCTGGATTACGTTGTTGATCGCATCGATGCTCTCGCCGGCGCGGTCGGCGCGGGTGCCCGTTGTGCCGGCGAACAGCGCCGAGTGATCCATCCACAACAGCGATTGCGAGACGGAATAAGCGAGGCCGCGCTTTTCGCGAACCTCGCGGTAGAGACGGGACGACAGCGAACTGCCGCCGAGAATGTGGTTGTCGATGTAGGCGGCCATGAAATCCGGATCGTGACGCTTGACGCCGGGGCCGCCGAACATGACCACGGTCTGCGGCACATCGAGCGGAACGAATGCGCGTTGCGGCGGCTTGGTGGCGATGACGTCGGCAACAGGTGTGAGGTCGCCTTTCGCCGGCAGTCCTCCGAAGGTCTGATCCAGCAGCTTTGCGAGAGCGGCCGGCTCGATGTCGCCGACGACCGCGATCTTCAGCCCGTCCCTCGCCAGCACGTGGTGCACGTAGGTCCTGAAATCGTCGGTCGTGATCGTTGGAATGCTTTCGAGGGTGCCGTGTGACGGCCGGCCGTAAGGGTGATCGCCGAATGCGAGCTTGAGGAAATTGCGGCCGGCAAGTGCGTTGGGGTTGGTGGAGTTGCGGCGCAGCTCGGATATGATCTGCGACCGGATGCGCTCGACGTCGTCAGCGTCGAAGCGCGGGGAGGTGAGGGCGAGGTGCAGCAGGTCGAATGCCTCGCCGCTGTGCTCCTTGAGCATCCGCAACGAGCCGCGGAAGCGGTCGCGTTCGATGCTGAAACTCAGCTCGATGGCGCGGCGGTCGAGCCGGTCGCGGAAGGTCTTGGAGTCGAGATCGGCGGCGCCTTCGTCGAGCAGGCTTGCGACCATGTAGCCGACGCCCGGCTTGTCGGCCGGATCCTGCGCCGCGCCGCCCGCGAATGCATATTCCATCGCGACCAGCGGAACGGTCGCATCCTGAACGAACCAGGCCTCAATGCCACCCGGCGTCACCAGATGCTGGATTTTCGTCGTCGCGAAAGCGGGAACGGTAAGGAGGGACGTCACTGCGAAGCATATGGCGGCCAGCAGGCGGCGCGCCGCGCCGATCCGGGTGCGTCTCACGACCGCTTCTCCTCGTGCGCCGGCGTGGTGTCCTTGATCAGATAACCCGTCACCGAGCGCGTCTTGACCAGCCACCTTTGCGCGGCCTCGCGAACCTGCGCGGCAGTGACCGCACGGATACGGTCGGGCCAGCTTCTGATTTCATCGACGCTCAATCCCACGGTCATGCCCGCGCCGTACCAGCGCGCCAGCGTCGTCTGACTGTCCTGGGCATAGACCGCCTGCGCGATCAACTGCGTCTTCACGCGCTCGAGGTCTTCAGCCGGGACGGGGTGGGCGGCGAGATGTGCAATCACGCCGTCGATGGCCTGCTCGACGTCGGCGAAACTGACGCCCGGCTTTGGCGCGACCGCGATCGTGAACTGGGTCGGATCGACCATGGTGCCTTGATAGGATGCGTTGGTGTTGACGGCGAGCGGCTTGTCGACCACCAGCGCGCGGTAGAGATACGCGTTGCTGCCTTCGCCCATCAGTCGCGCAAGCACATCCAGCGCAGGACTTTCACCGGTTGCGGCGGTGGTCGCGGCCGGCACGAGATAATAACGCCGCAGCATCGGCTGTTCGACTCGAGGATCGGCGAGCGTAACCGTCCGCGACGCCACCGGCAGCGGTTCCTGCGGACGGATGCGGACCGGCGGAATCGCGGGCTGCGGGGGCACCTGGCCGAATGTCTTTTCGATCTCTGGCCGAATTTTCTGCGCGTCCACGTCGCCGGCGATCACAAGCGTCGCGTTGTTCGGCGCATAGAACCGTTTGTAGAAGGCAAGCGCGTCCTTGCGGGTGAGCTTCTCGATCTCGTGGCGCCAGCCGATCACCGGGCGGCCATAGGGATGATTGAGGTACAGCGCCGCCATGATCTGTTCCGTCAGCCGCGCATCGGGATTGTTGGCCACGCGCATGTTGTATTCCTCGAGCACCACGTCGCGCTCGGGCAGCACGTTTTCGTCCTTCAGCACCAGGCCAGTCATGCGGTCGGCCTCGAACGCCATCATCGTCGCGAGTTGATCGCGCGGCACGCGCTGGTAGTAGCCGGTGTAGTCGAAGTAGGTGAAGGCATTCTCCTCGCCGCCGACGCGCAGCACGGTCTGGGAAAACTCGCCGGCCGGATGTCTGGCGGTGCCCTTGAACATCAGGTGCTCAAGGAAGTGCGCGAGCCCCGATTTGCCCGGCGTTTCGTCCGCCGAGCCGACCTTGTACCAGATCATCTGCGTGACCACGGGCGTCCGGTGATCGGGAATGATTACGACCGCAAGTCCGTTCGGCAGGGTGAAGGTGGCCGGAGGCTGGACGGAAACGGTCTGCGCCCGGGCCGCCGCGAAGGCAAACGGGAACGCAAGGCAAATGGCCAGCACCGTGAAGGCGCAGGCTGTCAGTCGTCGCAATGCTCTCATTGTGTTTGTGTGTACCGGCGGCAAGCTGTGGGAAACGTCACGGATTGCCGTCGGTCCTTATGCTGGAGCCAATCATTCGGTCGCGCATTCGGTCGCGGCGTCGTCCGGTCCTGGCGGCCGCCACAGCCCATCCGCATCATGCAGGGCGATCCGGGAAATTTCAGCCCGGTTCGTTCGTGCTGCTGGTCGCCCCGGTCAGTTTTTGCGCTCCTTGCCGGTGTTGATATCGACATACGTGTTGCCGAGGGCTTCCTTCGGTCCGGTGCCGTAAGCGTAGCTCGGAGATGGGGTCTGATATCCGGCCGGAGGCTGCGTCAGCTGTTCCCGTTCCGGTTCGCCCGTAAACGTTGCGGTCTGCGGCTTGTTGCCGCCGAAGAAGCTGAGGAACTTGCCCGAAAAACCGAGTTGAGAGGGGCTGAGCGACGGGTTGTCGCTCTGCGGCTTGCCTGGCTGATCGGTGTCGGCCCGCCGTGTGGTGCCGGAGCCGTGCGTTGCGAGCTTGCTGGGCAGGATCGCGCGACCGCCTTCCTCGGAGGTCGGCTTGCGTTGCTTGCGGGCGGCGACCAACTCCTTGTGGCGCTCGGCGTCGGGGTCCTTCGGCCAGTTCGGGTCCCTGATTTCGGTCGCGGCGGAGCCTGGCGGGGGCAGATCGATCTTGGGCGGAATCACCAGCGGCGAGCGCTCGCGATAGTCGATGCCCTTGTTGTCCATGTTGGTCGCGCCGATGCCGCTCATCAAGTTGCTGATGAATTTCTCTTCGAAGGTGGTGTCATCGTCGTCGTCCTGGGCGCGCGCCATGCCGGAGGACAACACGACGGCGATGCCCGCGGCAACGGCGGCGAGGCGAACGCAGCGTGGCAGAAGTTCCGAAGCCTCGGGCCCATCCCAACCGTTTCGTCCGGTTTTGCGCATCGCGTTTATCCCGTTCAGTTTTTTCCGAAGGATCGCGGTCGAAGCCGCCCGCGCTCCGAGCAGCCCCTATCGTCCGGGATCAGGGCGCTTTTGCGGCGGGTGTTCCGAAGAAGGAATCATACAACAGGGCCATCACCCCGGCAACGATCGCTACGTCGGCGATGTTGAATACGTACCAGCTATAGGTTTTGCCCGCGAACTGAACGTGAAACAGCGCGAAATCCACCACTGCACCATAGGCGAAGCGGTCGATGGCGTTGCCGATGGCGCCGCCGATGATGAGGCCGAGACCAATTGTCGCCGTGCGGGTGTGCGAGCGCGCCATCCAGATCGCCAGCAGCACCACCGCAACCGCCTTGATCGCGAGCAGGATCGCCGCGCCGACCGGACGGGGGGTCTGGAACCAGCCGTAGCTGATGCCCGTATTCCAGGACAGCACCAGGCCGAAGAACGACGTCACGTTGACTGCGCCGCGATGACCGATATCGACCACGTAAAGCAGCCACAGCTTCGAGGCCTGATCGAGGATCAGCGCGAGGACGGCTGCGATGAGGCCGGAACGGAGGGGAGCGGTCATGCGCCGGCCGCGCTGCTCTTTCTCCCCTCGCGGGAGAAGGTGCCGTGGCGAAGCGAAGGCGGAGGAGCTGCGCCCGCCTCCACGTGCGGCGTCGTTCCCGCGAAGGCGGGGTCCCCTATGCCGTGTGGTCGCGATTTGACTGCGTTGGTCAATTTTATTTGAACTCAAGCTTCAAACTGATGCCGGGCTTGTGGGACCCCGCAGGGCGACGAAAGTGCTTGTAGATGCGTCGCCGTTTAATTGCACACGGACGACAAAGATAGGACGACAAAGATAGAGTGACGTCGAAACCTGGATTACGCCGTCACCCCCAGCGCCTTCCATTCGCGAAGCGCCTGCGCGTCGCGCGGCGACACGTCGGGATACTCCCTGTCGTCGCCGACGGTCGGCAGGATTTTCCACGACCGGGCACACTTGGTGCCCGCGGCTTTCTCGACCACAACGGCGACGCCCTGGACGTTCGGCAGACGGAACGCGTCGGCCGGCGGGTCGCCCTCGCGCACCTCATAGCTCGAGGTGATGCAAACCTCGGCGAGGTCGACGTCGAACAATGTCGCCAGCATGGCGCGGTCGGCGACATAGACGATCGGCGAGGCTTCCAGCGAGGAGCCGATCCGCTTTGCGGCGCGTTCGAGTTCCAGCGCGCCGGTGACGACGCTGCGCACCGCGCGGATCGTCTCCCACTTCGCGGCCAACGCATCGTCGCGGAAATCGTCGAAGCTCTCGGGGAACGACGTCAGATGCACCGACGGCTCCGCCTCCGGCCGATACAGCCGCCACGCTTCCTCGGTCGTGAACGACAGCACCGGCGCCAGCCATTTCAGGATCGCGTCGCACAGCATATCGATCACGGTCAGCGCCGCCTTGCGCGCTGCCGATGACGGCGGATCGCAATACAGCGTATCTTTGCGGATATCGAAATAGAACGCCGAGAGCTCGGTGTTCATGAAGGCCGCGAGACTGGCGATCACGGTCTTGTAATCGAAATCCGCGTAGGCCTTGCGCACCACCTCGCTCTGTGCCGCCAACTGGTGCAGCATCAACCGTTCCAGCTCGGGCATGTCGCCGAGCGCGACCGCTTCGTCGCGATCGAAGTGATGCAGCGTGCCGAGCATCCAGCGGATGGTGTTGCGCAGCTTGCGGTAGGTCTCGATGGTGTTCTTGAGGATTTCCGCGCCGATGCGCTGATCGTCGGCGTAGTCGGTGGCGCAGACCCACAGCCGCAGGATGTCGGCGCCGGAGTCCTTGATGACCTTCTGCGGATCGACCGTATTGCCGAGTGACTTCGACATCTTGCGGCCGTTCTCGTCGAGCGTGAAGCCGTGCGTCAGCACCACGTCGTAAGGCGCGCGGCCCCGCGTGCCGCAGCTTTCCAGCAGCGAGGAGTGAAACCAGCCGCGATGCTGGTCGCTGCCTTCCAGATACATCACGGTATCGCGGCCGCCGTCGACCTTGCGCTTGATGCCGGCAAGGCCGGGGAAATGCACCGGATCTTCCAGCACGAAGGCGTGCGTCGAGCCGGAGTCGAACCAGACGTCGAGGATGTCGTCGACCTTCTGCCAGTCCTCATTGGCGCGTGAGCCGAGGAAGCGTTCGCGCGCGCCCTCGGTGTACCAGGCGTCGGCGCCTTCCTTCTCGAAGGCGTCGGTGATGCGCTTGTTGACGGCCTCGTCGATCAGGATTTCGGCGGAGCCGTCGCCCGTTTCGCGCACGAACACCGCGATCGGCACGCCCCAGGCGCGCTGGCGCGAGATCACCCAGTCCGGCCGGTTGGCGATCATGCCGGTGATGCGATTTTGCCCGGCCGGCGGCACCCAGCGGGTGACGCTGATGGCCTGCAGCGCGCGGGCGCGGAGGGTGTCACCGGGTTGCGCACGGAGGTTCGGCTCCCCTCCCCCTTGTGGGGAGGGGTTGGGGG
>JBIQHO010000099.1:0-10831 GCA_044508545.1 Bradyrhizobiaceae bacterium
GCGCTCAATATTGTGCGCTGCGCCTTCAACCACGACGATGGCATCGTCGACGACGATTCCGATCGCGAGCACGATCGCAAACAGGGTCGAGATATTGACCGTGAACCCAAGCGCCGCCATCGCCGCAAAGGCACCGATGATCGTGACAGGCACGGTCGTCGCCGGGACGAGCATCGCGCGCCAGTCCTGAAGGAAGATCAGGATCACGACCAGGACGAGCAGTCCCGCCTCGATCAGTGTCTTGTATACCTCGTTGATCGAGGCCGACACGAACTTGGTCGTATCAAACGGAGTATCGTACCTGACATCTTGCGGGAAGGCCTTCGCCAGCTGGACCATCTTCTGTTGGACGCTCTTCGCGACATCAAGAGCGTTGGCGCCGGGAGACTGGAATACGCCAATGCCCGTCGCGGGCTTTCCATTGAGGGAGAATATCTGGCTATAGGTCTGGGCACCGAGTTCGACCCGGCCGACGTCCCTCACCCGCGTGACGTCGCCATTGTCGCCCGTTTTGACAATGACGTCCTCGAACTGACTTGGATCGTCGAGCCTGCCGTTGATGTCCAACGTATACTGAAACGCCTGGCCGGGCGGCGCCGGCGGCATTCCGACCTGTCCGGCCGTCACCTGCTGGCTCTGCTGCTGGATCGCCTGGATGACGTCCTGAGGCATCAATCCGCGCACCTGCAGCTTGTTAGGATCGAGCCAGACCCGCATCGAATATTGGCCGGCTCCGAAAACGGTGACATTGCCGACACCCGGTAGACGAGACAGTTCGTCCTTGATGTTGATGGTGGCGTAGTTGCTCAGAAACAGGCTGTCATAGGTGGCGTTCGGCGACGTCAGCGTTACAAACAGAAGAATAGCCGTCGACTTCTTCTGGACGGTCACGCCCTGGTTCTGGACCGGCTGGGGCAACGAGGACAGCGCGCTCGAAACCCGATTCTGGACGAGCACTTGCGCGAAGTTGAGGTCGGTCCCGATCTTGAAGGTGACCGTCAGCGAATAAGTACCGTCGGCGCTGCTAAAGGACTGCATATAAAGCATATCCTCGACGCCATTGACTTGCTGCTCGATCGGCAGCGCGACGGTATCGATGACGGTCTTTGCGCTTGCGCCGGGATAACGCGTCGTGACCTGGACGGTCGGCGGCACGACATCGGGGTATTGTGCGACGGAGAGGCGGAACAAGCAGACGGCGCCGATCAGGATCATTAAGATCGCGATGACGTTGGACAGGACCGGCCGCTCGATGAAGAATTTTGAGATCATGACGGGTCCTACTTGGTCGGGGGCTGAGACTCGACCTTCTTCTGCTGCGGATTAACCTTCTGTCCGGGAATGGCACGCAACAGTCCCGCGACGATCACTTGATCATCAGCCTTCAACCCGCTTGTGATGACGCGGAGATCGCCATCAAGAGGGCCGGTCTGAACCTTACGCTGCTCGACGACGTTCTCTGCATTCACGACGAGTACGTAACGGCCGGCTTGATCGCTGCCCAAGGCGACATCGGGCACCAACAGCGCGTCCTTCTGCTGATCTATCGGGACGCGGATGCGAACATAATAGCCCGGCAGCAACACTCTGTCGGCGTTGGGGAGAACGCCGCGAACCGCCAGTGTCCCCGTCGACTGGTTGATCGTTGGCGAGATGTAATCGAGCTTTCCCCTATGCGGGTAACCAGTCTCGGTCTGCAGGCCGACCTCGATCGGCACCTGCCTGAAATTCTCGCCCGTCATTCCTCGCTTGCGGGCGTCCTCCCGGATACGCAACACGTCGCGCTCGTTCACGTTGAAATTTACGTAGATCGGATCGAGCGCCACGATCGTCGCCAGTTGGGTCGGTGACGCCACGCCAACAAGCTCACCGACAGACTGGAGATGGGCCGTCACGATCCCGTCAAACGGCGCGACCACGTTGGTGTAGCCGTAGTTGACCTGGGCGATCTTGGTATTGACCTCGGCCTGCTGCAAATTCGCCTGAGCGTTATCGCGAGCCGCAGTCGACTGTTCGAGTGTCGCCTGGGAAGCGACTTGCCTCGAAACCAGGTCGGATTGACGCTTGAAATCGGCACTGGTCTGTTTCAGAGAGGCTTGCGCACCAGCTTCGGCGGCTTGCGCCTGCTCAAGCTTCAATTTGTAAGTCTCCGGTTCGATCGTAAACAGCGTGGTGCCTTCCTTGACCGGGGCGCCGTCCTGATAGTTGATCGACTGCAGGACACCTTGCACGCGCGCCACCAGGTCGACACTCTTGATGGCGGCGGTATTTCCGGTCGCTTCGAGATAACGCGTAACACTGCGTTGCACGGGCAGCGAGACTTCCACTTTTGGCGGTGGGGGCTGGACAAAGCTGTTTTGCTCGCAAGCCGCCAGAAATGTGAACGCAAATAATACAGGTACAATCCGCAAGGCGGATATAACGCTTTGCGTTAGGCTCATTACCGAACTCCCAAATGAAGCAGCCTGAAATAACTTTAGAGTTCTGGAAATTTCTTCTTGCGGACGTCGAATAGCAAGATCCCACTTGCCATGGTACAAAAAAAATAAAATAATAACTATCGTTTCTTTGAGACTCTTTTTCCAAACAAATTCGAACAACGATTTCGATACTGGCGAAGGAATTAGGGAAATGATCAACAGCGAAATTGCATCTCGTTTAGCGGCCCTGGCGGTCTCGGCCGTTCTGTCCGTTGCGATGAATACCCTCGCACTTGCGCAAGCGCCCACAGATGCTCAGCGGAACGCTATCCGCTCTGCGTGCCGCGCTGATTACGAAGCCCACTGCGCCAGCGTCCCTCCCGGCGGCGCAGCCTCGCTGCAATGCCTTCAGAAGAACATGCAGAGCCTGTCATCGAACTGTCAGACGGCAGTGCGTGCGGTCGACACGGCGGCTGCGCCCAAGGCCGAAGCAACGCCGAAGACCAAACCAGCGGCTGCCGGCGCAAAACCGGCTGCCGAGTCGCCCGCTCCGAAGGAGGCTGCCGCCACGAACGCCACGAAGCAGCCGACCAATGCTCAGATCTCAGCCGTACGCACAGCCTGCCGTTCGGACTACATGAAGGTCTGTTCGGAAGTCCCGACCGGCGGCGCACCCGCCATGCAATGTCTTGAAAAGAACAAGGCGAAACTTTCCACAAGCTGCCAACAAGCTGTCAACGCCGCATCCGGCGAAGCTGCGGCGTCAACCGACGCGGCAGGCGCCGCGGCAACGATCGCTCCGGGGGCTCTCGCTCTGCGGCCGCTACGTTCGCGAGAAGAACTAAGGATGTTGCAATCACCCTGCGGCGGCGACGCTCAAACGCTATGCAGCGGCATTGCCGCCGGCAGTGGCCGCATCGCCCAATGTCTCGCCCGCAATGCATCGTCTCTTTCCCCGGCTTGCAAAGCTATGCTTGAGCGGTTTGGATCGCGGTAGGCATTTGAAGCTGGCGATACACTCCCATTCAGTCGCCGCGGAAGGCCAGGATCAGCTGAATCATTCGGATCGAAAGAATAACATAACAAAGCGACATCGCGATTTGATAAGCGACGTGCCAGCTGAGCTTTGCGAGTTTGGAAAAGCCATCGACGAAGTTAAGGATGAGGAGAGCTATTCCGAACAACTCGACGCCCCTTCCGACCAGGTTGTGGCGGAGATAGCCGAAAAGGACGATAAAGGGTTCGTTGCTGCTCGAGACATGCGTTCCTGCCGACACAACGAGCGTTCCGATGATCATCTTCTCGAGGTGTTCGAATATTCCCTTTGAGGCGCGCTCGATATGTTCGAAGTAGAACGCAAGCCATCTGTTCTTGATGTCCCTCATGCTTTCCTCATCGAAGGTGAAGTTGAAGCGATTGAACCGCCTGCCAGTACAGCGCCTCAGCAGTCAAGAAGAAAGAACTTCAGTAACAGGAATTATTTTCGGGAAGAAAACCGATGCTGGGGATTGTGCTGGTCACACGGCGTTTTACACGCTTCTCAAGCGAGCTTTGCTCAGGAGGTGACAGCGGATCAGCGTGACGGGTGTATGGTCTATGAGACGCTCTGCAAGGGCGTGGCACCGGGCAGCGAGGCAAATCATCGCTTGTCTCGCCAGCGACGGCTAGCGCCAACCTGCAAGAAGGTGTTTGACAGCGCCGAAAAGAAGTGAGCCCTCTCCGTCGAAACGGAGCGGCTATTTTTTGAAAGCGCTGCCGTATTCGTTCATATCAATGGCATTTGAAAAACGGGAGCCTATTATGCGTTCATTGTTGCTTGCTGCTTGTGCTTTCGTCGCGTTTGCCGCCACCATGACCGTCGAATCGAAGGATGCCAACGCGGTCGTATGTGCCCGCGGCGTTTACCGTGCGGGCTGCGCCGGATATCGAGGGGCTGTTGTTGTGCATCCGCCAGTTGCGGGGCCGGTCGTTGTCGCGCCCGCTGTCAGGCGACCGGCTCGTACCTGCCGAGTCGTGTGGGCAAACGGTGTCAGAGTTCGTCGCTGCTACTATTAGAGCGTTTTCAAGCGAAGCGGCTACCGGTTCGCGTCAAGAAAACGCGTCAGATCAAAACATAGAGCTCCGCTTGTGATTCCGTCAGAAGCGGACAGGCTCTAGCATTGCGTTGGCGACGTCGGCTTTGGCTGCTTCCGTTTGACGTCAGGGTTCGAATGGAGCGACGGCAGGGCGGCGGGGGGCGGCGAATTCGTCGTGACATTGGTCGAGCCCGGCCGCGCTCCAGCGCAGCACCGATGCTGTGGTGAGCGCGCCGTCCACCCGTTCGTCCGGGATCGCGCCAGTCGATCCTCGCCGTCCGGCGGCGAATGCCTTGAGAAGGGATCAAGAGGAATCAAGACGCGGCCCTTCGGCATGAACCTTTATTCCCGTGCCAAGGCTGTCACCGGCTCCAGCCGCGCCGCGCGCAGCGCAGGCATGAAGCCGAAGACAAGGCCGGTCAGCACGGCGCAAACGACGGCACCGAGAACCGCCGCCAGCGAAAAGATCACCGGCATCTGGAAGAACAGCGCTGCGCCAACGCCGGCCAGAAGACCGACGCAGGCGCCCGCAAGGCCGCCGACGCCCGAGACCATCATGGCCTCGGTCAGGAACTGGCGCAGGATGTCGGCCGTGCGCGCGCCGGTCGCCATACGGATGCCGATCTCGCGGGTGCGCTCGGTGACCGTCATCAGCATGACGTTCATGACGCCGATGCCGCCGACCAGAAGCGAGATCGCCGCGGTGAAGCCGAGCAGCAGGGTCAGCGTGTTCTGCGTGCGGTCCTGAGCCTGGATGCTGGCCGCCTTGTTGAAGACCCGGAAGTCGCGCACCCGGTGCGCGGCCTCCAGGGTCGATGTGATCGCCGCCGCCGTCTCGTCCGCGCGGGAGAGATCGTCGACCAGCACGGAGATCCACGACAATTCCTGCTTGCCGAAGACCCGCACGCTGCCGGTCGAGAACGGAAACACGATCGTGTCGTCGTCGTCGCTGTCACCCGACAGCGCTCCCTTGCTGGAGAGCACGCCGATGACCTGGAACGGCACGTTGTTGACGAGAATCGTCCGCCGCACCGGGTCGGAGCCGTCCGGGAACATGCGTGCGGCGAGCTTGCTGCCGATGACCGCGACGGTCGCGAGCGCGCGCTCGTCCTGTTGCGTGAAGAACACGCCGTGCTCGACGGACCAGTGCAGGATGCGCGGGAAGTCCGTGGTGATGGCAACGCCTGAGGTCGAATAATCGACATTGCCGGCACGGACGATGACGCTGCCCTGGAGATAGGGCATGGCGGCGGCGACATTCGGCACGTCGCGAACGATAGCCGCGTCGGACGCCAGAAGCCGCCCGCCAGGTCCGCGGCTGCTCACGCCGCCGGGGATGACATACATGCGATTGGTACCAAAAATCGCGAGCTGCGCCAGCACCTTCTCCTTGGCCCCTTCGCCGATCGCAAGCAGCGCGATCACCGAGGCGACGCCGATGACGATGCCGAGCAGCGTCAGCGCGGTGCGGAACGGGTTGGCGGCAAGCGCCCGGCCGCCGGCATGCAGCGCCTCGCGCATATCCGAGACGATGGAGGCGCCACCGTCGCCGTCGGTGACCGACTCGATCCCGAGCGGGGCTGCGGGCAAGCCGTTGCCCGTGTCGGACATCATCATGCCGTCGCGAATCTCGGCGATGCGGTGCGCAGCCCTGGCGACTTCGCGATCATGCGTGATCAGGATGACCGTATGGCCTTCCGTCGCCAATTCGGCGAACAGCGCCATCACCTCCGCGCCGGTCGCACTGTCGAGCGCTCCCGTCGGTTCGTCGGCGAGGATGACGCGGCCGCCGTTCATCAGGGCGCGGGCGATCGACACCCGCTGCTGCTGGCCGCCGGATAGCTGATTGGGCCGGTGATCAACGCGGTCCGCAAGGCCAAGACGGGCCAGCAGGTCGGCGGCGCGGGTGTGGCGGACATTGCGCGCGAGCCCCGCATAGGTTGCGGGAATCTCCACATTCTCCGCAGCCGTCACGGTCGGGATCAAGTTGTATTGCTGGAACACGAATCCGAACGCATCGCGGCGCAACCGGGCGAGTTCATCGCGTGACAGGGCCGCGACGTCGCGGCCGGCGAAGCGATATGTGCCGCCGGTCGGCTTGTCGAGTAGTCCGAGGATGTTCATCAGCGTCGACTTGCCGGAGCCCGACTGGCCCATGATGGCGACGAACTCGCCGGCGCGGATGGACAGCGAAATCCCGCGGAGGACTTCGATGGCGACCGTCTCGCCGGTCATATAGGTCTTGCGCAGGTCGGTGAGTTCGATCAGCGGCGGCGCGCCGGCGCTCGACAAGGGTATGAACGTCTCCGCCGTCACAGGCGGAACCTCACGACAGAGTCCGTGCCGGAGTCCGGCTTGCGTCCGGTAACGACCCTATCACCCGGCGTGAGCCCGGACAGGATCTCCGCTTCGAAGCGCGTGCGCAGGCCGATCTTGACGTCGCGCCGGCTTTCCTGCCCAAAGGCATCGACCACCGTGACGGTCGCTGCATGTTTGTCCCTGTCCGCGATGCGCAACGCGGTGACAGGCGCGATCACGCCGCCTTTGACAGACGCCACCACGAAGGAGACCTGAGCCGTCATCTCCGGCCGCAGCTCGCCGCCCGCATTGTCGACGTCGAACAAGGCGGTGTAGAGCACCACATTGTTGGCCGGAGACGGCGCGGCGGCGTTGGCGTCGGTTTGTCCCGGGGCTCGCTCCGGCTTGGCAGGAGCCGGCAGGATCTGCCTCACCGTCGCCGTCCAGCGCCTGTCATCGTGCCCCAGCGTCGTGAAATAGACCAGCATGCCGTTCTTGAGCCGCGTCACGTCGGCTTCCGACACCTGCGTCCACACCGTCATGGTGGCGAGGTCGGCGATGCGCAGGATCTGCGGCGTCGAATAGGCGGCGTTGAGCGTCTGGCCTTCGCGGGCATCGATCGACACCACGGTGCCCGGCATCGGCGCATAGATCTTGGTATAGCCGAGCGCCACCTGGTCGGCCTTCAATGTCGACTGCATCTGCTTGATCTGGGCGCGGATCGCGTCGGCCTTGGCGGCCGATGTCTTGGCGTCGCGCGTGCCTTCATCGAAAGCCATCTTCGAGATGCCCTCGCCGGTCACAAGTTTGGTGTAGCGTTCGAGCGTTGCCTTCGCGAATTCGACATTCGCATCCTGTTCAATGAGGTTGGCGTTGTATTGCGCGAGTTGCGCCTCGTCGGCATCGACCTTGGCCGCCTGCACCTGGGGATCGATCTCGGCCAGGAGTTGACCCTGCCGCACGACATCCCCGACCTGAACCAGGATGCGCTGCAACTGCCCCGATGCCTGCGCCCCGACATCCACATAGGCCCGCGGCTGGATCTTCCCCGTCGCCGTCACCGCCTCCTCAAGATCGCCGCGGACGACGGCCGCCGTCACCGCTGTCTCGCCATCTGCAGTCAGGGCGCGACGGAAAAAAAATGCTGCGCCGCCGAGCGCCACCACGACGGCCAGCCCAAGAAACAGCAGCTTGTGACGTCCCGGCCGCCGGGCGCTCAGGTTTGCGTCGGGCGCGGCTGGAGCGTGCATCATTGCTCTCCGCCACCAACAGGCGAAAACATGACGAGCCACTCCTTCCCCCAGGCGGAAGCGCCACTGTTTCGGTCCATTCTGCCCTCGGAACGGGTCTCTGCGCAGACTATCCCTTTTTACTTAAGACGAATGAGGCGTCCGATTCCGCAGGCCCGAAGAAATTTTTTTGATCGGTCCATTCCGTTCACTTCATCAGGTCGCCTTGACCTTGACGAGCGCAGTTCGGGGATTGCCATGAAACCGCTCCCGGTCCCGTTCAGGGAACGGATGGCATGCCAGGCGATGATCGCCAGCGGCACCGCCAGCGCGATCCAGGATAATCCCCACCAGACGCCCCCTTGACCGAGCAAGGCCGAAAGCAGGCCGAACACACTCAGCAGAGCCAATGCCGCGGGCCAGCGCCAGACGTCCCATGTCGATCGCAACTGACTCATTCGGCGGCTTCCCGCGACGCGCCAAGGTTGAGTTCTGCATTGACGGAATTGCCCTCGCCAGATCCGGCCTCGCGTGAGCGCTTTCCGAACCAGAGATAGAGCCCGCTTGCAAGAACGACGATCGTGACGAGATCGAGCAGGATCCAGATGACCTGCAGCGGCACACCGCCGTAATCACCGAAATGGAGCGGGCGTGACACCTCAAGCGCTCGCAGATACCACGGCATCGCCACGACGCCGGCCAGCACGCCGGTCTGCGCATCCACCAGCACCGGATTAAACAGCCGCGATGTCAGCGGCGTCTCTCCCTTCGCCCACAGCAGATAATGATAGGGTGTGCCGAATTTGGAGCCGGGGAAAATGATGCTGCTCACCCTCATGTCCGGCAAAGCTTCCTTGGCTCTATCGTGAGCCGATTGCACCGAACCAAGCTGGGACACAACGGGGACCGGGCGATCCCGCCATGATTCCAGCATCGCAGCGACGTCGGTCCGCTGCCATAATCCAAATAGCGGCGTCGAGAGTTCGTTCATTGCTCCTGTCGCTCCCACCACCAGCGCCCAGGCGAGTGTGGTAACGCCAAGCAGGTTGTGCAGGTCGATCCATCTGAGACGCGGCGAGCGTCCGCGGCGTACCGTGCCGAAATCGAGCCTGCGCATGAATGGCGAATAAAGGACGATGCCCGAAACGACGGCGGCAACGAACAGCAACGCCATCGTCCCCATGAACAATTCACCGGGGAGGTCCATAAATAGGTCTCGATGCAAGTTGAGCATCAGGCCCGTGAACGTCGCAGGCTCCTCACCGATGGGCTTCGACCGCTTCAGCACCTGACCCGTGCGCGCGTCGAACTTGATCCAGTGCTCGGTCTTGGGATCAGCGTTTGCGATCTCCCACGACGGCGCCATGGAGACAATGACGTTCGGCTCGTCGTCGTCGATGAAAATCGAAGTGATGATCTCGTCCGGATAGAGCCCGCGACTCGTCGCCACCAGACCATCGAGATTGGCAGCAGGCGCGTCCGCGGGCAACACCGCGTAGGGCGGATCGTTGTCGAGCCATTTGTCGATCTGCTCCTCGAAGACGAGCGGCAGGCCGGTCAGGCATATGAGCAACAGAAACACCGTGCAGACGAGGCTCGTCCACGTGTGCACCCAAACCCATCGCCGTAGCACTGCACCCGTCACACCGTCCGTCCAACAATATGCAAGCTATCCAATCATCGGCAGGTCGTCACCAGCGGTAGGTCACCGTGCCAAGAATTTTCCGGCGCAGGCCGTAGGCGCAATAATCGGCATTCAAACACGTCGCGACGTACTCCTTGTCGAACAGGTTCGATGCATTGATTGCAACCTGCAACCCCCGCAAGCTCGGATTGTTCACGCCAAAATCGTAACGCAGCGCTGCGTCGACCACGGTCGCGTTCGGGATCCTGAAGGTGTTGGCGTCGTCGCCAAAGCTTTCACCCACGTAACGGACACCAGCGCCGAAACCCAATCCTCCAGCCGCGCCACTCTTGATGGTGTAGTCTGCCCATACCGATGCCATGATATCAGGCAGGCCGACCGGAGTGCTGCCGACGGCAAGACCAACATTGGAGCTTTGGGTGACAGTCGGATTCATGCGGCTGAACGACGCCACCACGTTAAAGCTCTCGCTGAGAGAAGCAACCGCAGAGATCTCAATGCCGCGAGACCTGATCTCGCCGACCTGGATGCTGGTCCGTCCGCCAGTGGCTGGATCCGGCGTCAGAACGTTCTGCTGCGTCAAATCATAGATGGAGAACGTGACGAAACTGTTCGTCCCGTTGGGCTGGAACTTGAGGCCGGCCTCATATTGCGTTCCGGTAGTCGGCTTGAAGGGAGCCAGATTGGCGTCGACACCGATGGTCGGCAGAAACGACTGGGCGAAGCTTACATAGGGAGCGATGCCGGAGTCGAAAACGTAGGCCGCGCCGGCGCGCCCGGTGAAGGCGCGATCGGTTTGCGGCGTCGAGTCAATCAATTGGTCCAGATAGAAAACATCCGTACGCGCTTTCGCACGGTCAGAACGACCACCTAGCAGAAGATTAAGCTTGCCGATTTCGATGTGATCCTGGGCATAGAAGCCGAGTTGCGATTGAGTCTGGTTGGTTTTGTCCGTGAGTTCCGGAATCGGAATCGACTGAAAATAGACAGGGTTGAAGATGTCGATCGGCGGCACCTCACTGGGATCGAAATTGTAGCCCAGTTGCTGATGATAACTGGTGTTTTGAAAGTCGACGCCCAACAGCACCTTGTGCCGTACCGGACCGGTCGCGAAATCGGCCTGCAACTGATTGTCGACGGCCACCCCGTTCAGTTGGTCACGCA
>JBIQHO010000100.1:0-9416 GCA_044508545.1 Bradyrhizobiaceae bacterium
CGCCATCGGCGACGTCGTGAAAGGACCGATGCTGGCGCACAAGGCCGAGGACGAAGGCGTCGCCTGCGCTGAAATCATCGCCGGTCAGGCCGGGCACGTGAACTACGACGTCATTCCCGGCGTGGTCTACACCACGCCCGAGGTCTCATCGGTCGGCAAGACCGAGGAAGAACTGAAACAGGCCGGCACGGCCTATACCGTCGGCAAGTTTCCGTTCACCGCCAACGGCCGCTCCAAGGTCAACCAGACCACCGACGGATTTGTGAAAATTCTGGCGGATGCGAAGACCGACCGCGTGCTCGGCGTTCATATCATCGGCCGCGAGGCCGGCGAGATGATCCACGAAGCCTGCGTCTTGATGGAGTTTGGCGGCTCAGCGGAAGACCTCGCCCGCACCTGCCATGCGCATCCGACGCGATCGGAAGCCATCAAGGAAGCCGCCCTCGCCGTCGGCAAGCGCGCCATCCATATGTAGTGTGTGAGGCGAGACGCAAGTCTTCGGCTTGCTCCTCAGGCGCGGGGGTGCGCCGTCCGGTAAACCTCAAGCAGCCGCTCGCTGTCGATGCCGGTGTAGATTTGCGTTGTCGAAAGCGATGCGTGGCCCAGCAGTTCCTGGATCGCGCGCAGGTCGCCGCCGCGACTCAACAGATGCGTCGCGAATGAATGACGCAGCGCATGCGGCGTCGCGCTGTCGGGCAGGCCGAGCGCGCCGCGCATCCGCGCCATGACGAGTTGGATGATGCGCGCCCTGAGCGGACCGCCCCGCGCGCCGACGAAGATCGGCCCTTCCGGCGGCAGCGAATGCGGACACATCGCGACATATTCCTGGATCAGCGCCAGCACGTTCTGCAGCACCGGCACCATCCGCGTCTTGTTGCCCTTGCCGGTGACGACCAGCACGTCGCCCGCGCCGGGCTGCGGCACGTCGCGGCGCCTCAGGCCGAGCGCCTCGGAAATGCGCAGGCCGGACCCGTACAGCAGCGCCATCACCGCGGCGTCGCGCGCCCAGATCCAGGGTTCGCGATCCTCGCCGGCACGCTCGGACGCATCGGCAAAACGCTTCGCGGCGCTCATGTGAATCGGTTTCGGCAGGCTTTTCCCAACCTTCGGCGCGCGGACCGCGCCGAGCGCACCGGCCTTGCCGAGCCCTTCCCGCTCCAGAAATCGCGCGAACGAGCGCAATCCCGCCAGCGCGCGCATCAACGACCGGCCACCGATATCATCGGCGCGACGCGCGGCCATGAAGGCGCGGATATCGCTCGCCTCAAGCGCGGCAAGGCGCTTCAGCGTCACCAACGCGCCCCAGTGCTCGCCGAGAAACGCCAGGCATTGCCGGACATCCCGCTCATAAGCCTCGCAGGTCTTGGGCGACAACCGCCGCTCGGTCCGCAGATACGCCAGCCATCGCACGATTTGCCGCCCCACATCGGGGGCCGCGCAGGCAAGATCGGGTAGCGGCTCCGGAGCGGACTTGGCCACGATTCGTACCGTCACGATAATTCCGGCGATTATATCGCGCCGCTTTGGTTTATCGTTTGCTAACTTTGCGACTGGCGACCCCCACTCGAGCCCGATTCTTCGGATGGACCATTTTTCGCGCAACCGCACGCCCCCGGCATCGTCATCGACGACTCGCGTCGTCGATGTTCTGGTTCCCGTTGCGATCGACCAGGCTTATTCCTACCGCGTTCCGCGCGGCATGGAGGTCGCGCCCGGCGACGTGGTCACGGTGCCGCTCGGACCGCGCGAGGTTATCGCCGTGGTCTGGGCCGAAAACCCGTCGCCCGATCCGCGCCTGCACAACCGGTTGAAGGACATCGGCGAAAAACTCGGCGTGCCGCCGCTCAAGGCTGAACTGCGCACGCTGATCGACTGGCTCGCGAACTACACGCTGTCGTCGCGCGGCATGGTGATGCGCATGAGCCTGCGGATGGGCGAGCATCTCGGGCCGGAGCGGGCACGAGCCGGGGTGCGGCTCAGCGGCGAGCCGCCGCAGCGCATGACGCCGGCGCGACGGCGGCTGATTGCGGTGTTGTCCGATCGCCTGCTGCACGGAAAATCCGACGCCGCCAAGGAAGCAGGCGTCAGCGCCGGCGTGGTCGACGGCCTCGTCGACGAGGGCACGCTGACGGTCGAGCCGATGCCGCCTCCGCCGCCGCCGCCACCGCCCGATCCCGATTTCGCCGTCCCCGACTTTTCCCGCATCCAGCGCACAGCCGTGGACGCCATGCGTGCGCTCGCCGCGAACGGCACGTTCCACGTCGCGCTGCTCGACGGCGTCACCGGTTCCGGCAAGACCGAGGTCTATTTCGAAGCGGTCGCCGAAACCATCCGACGGGGAAAGCAGGCGCTGATCCTGATGCCGGAGATCGCGCTGACCGGGCAGTTCCGCGACCGCTTCGCGGCGCGCTTCGGCGAGCACCCGCTGGAGTGGCATTCCGAACTGACGCCGCGCACGCGCGCGCGCAACTGGGCCGCGATCGCGGCGGGCGAGGCGCAGGTCGTGGTCGGCGCGCGCTCGGCGCTGTTTCTTCCCTATGCCGATCTCGGACTGATCATCGTCGACGAGGAGCACGACCAGGCCTACAAGCAGGACGAAGGCACGCATTATCACGCCCGCGACATGGCCGTGGTGCGCGCCCATATCGCGAAAATTCCGATTGTGCTGGCGTCCGCGACGCCTTCGGTCGAAAGCGAAGTCAATGCGCGCAAGGGACGCTACCAGCGCATCGCGCTGACGTCGCGGTTCGGGGGCCAGCACATGCCGCAGATCGAACTGATCGACCTGCGCCGCGAGGGCCCGCCGCGCGGCCGCTTCGTTTCTCCGCGTCTCGCCGGAGAGATTCAAAACGCCATCGAACGACGCGAGCAGGCGTTATTGTTCCTCAACCGACGCGGCTACGCGCCGCTGACGCTGTGCCGCGCCTGCGGCCACCGCTTCGCCTGCACGATCTGCGACGCCTGGCTGGTGGATCACCGCTTCCGGCAGCGTCTCGTATGCCATCACTGCGGCTTCTCGATGCCGCGGCCGCATCAATGTCCGCATTGCGCGGCGGAGGAATCGCTTGTCGCTGTCGGTCCCGGCGTCGAACGGCTGCAGGTAGGGGCCGCCGCGCTGTTCCCGGACGCCCGCACGATGGTGCTGTCGAGCGACCTGATCACTTCGGTCGAGACGATGCGCACCGAACTCAACGACATCGCGGAAGGCCGCGTCGACATCATCATCGGCACGCAACTGGTGGCGAAGGGACATCATTTTCCGCGCCTGAACCTCGTCGGCGTCGTCGACGCCGACCTCGGCCTCGGCAACGGCGATCCGCGCGCCGCGGAGCGGACTTTCCAACTGCTCAACCAGGTGATCGGCCGCACCGGCCGCGAGAAAGGCCACGGCATCGGTTATCTGCAAACCCACCAACCCGAACATCCCGTGATGAAGGCGCTGGTCGCAAGCGACCGCGAGGCGTTTTACGCCAGCGAGATCGCGGCGCGGGAACGCGCGGGCTATCCGCCGTTCGGCCGCCTCGCCAGCCTGATCATATCCGCGGGCGACCGCCCGACCGCAGAGGGTTTCGCCCGCCAGCTTGCCGCGACCGCACCTATCGACGAACGCGTTCAGGTGCTCGGACCGGCGGAAGCGCCGCTCGCCGTCATCAAAGGCCGCTATCGCTTTCGCTTGCTGGCGAAATCGGCGCGCGGCGTGGACCTGTCCGGCTATCTGCGCGAGTGGCTCGCCGCGGGACCGAAGACCAGGGGCAACCTCAAGCTGGAAGTGGACGTCGATCCGCAGAGTTTTCTTTAAGAGCGCTTCTTCGTCATTCCGGACCCCGCGTGCCCGCCGTGTGCTGTAGATCACGCCCGCCTCTGTACAACCGCGCGCCGGGATTGACGGCTCCGGGGTTGGCATTCAATCTGCCGCCGCGCGCGAGGGCTGAATGCATATCTACTTCCGCGGCAGCGGTTTGCAGCGTCTGAGGTTGGCATCGGGGCTGACGCTGATGGCGTTTGCGGCCACGCATTTCGCCAATCATGCGGCCGGCCTTGTCAGCCTCGAGGCCATGCACCGGGTACAGGAATTGCGGACCGCGGTCACCCGGTCATGGCCGGTGTCGATCATCCTGCTGCTTGCGCTGGTCACCCACGTCGCCCTCGGCCTTTATAAATTGAGCCGGCGGGAAACCTGGCGGATGCCGGTCTGGGAAGCGCTGCAGATCGGCATCGGCCTTTCGATTCCGTTCCTGCTGTTTCCGCATATCGTCAACACCCGCGTGGCGCATGCGGTATTCGGCGCCAACGACATTTATCTCTACGAATTGGTCCGGCTCTGGCCCGACAGCGCGATCCTGCAAAGCACCCTGCTGGTGCTGGTGTGGATCCACGGCTGCATCGGCATCCACTACTGGTTGCGGCTGTCCGATTCCTACAGCCGGTTCGCTCCGTTCCTGCTGGCCGTCGCCCTGTTGCTGCCTGTGCTGGCGCTGTCCGGATTTGCGGTCGCGGGAATGCGCGCGACCTCCATCATGTCGGACCCGAGCGCGTTCGCCGCGTTGAAAGCGCGAACGAACTGGCCGAACGCCCATGACGCGGCAATGATGGCGACGCTGCGCGACATCGTCCGATGGGGATTTGGGCTGCTCGCCGCGACCGCCATCGGCATAGCATTCCTGCGCTACCGCCGCGAGACCGCAAAGCGCGGACCGGTCCGGATCAGTTACCTCGATGGACCGGCCGTCGATCTGACGCCCGGCATGACGCTTCTGGAGGTCAGCCGGTCGGCCGGCATCCCGCATGCGTCGCTCTGCGGCGGCCGCGGCCGCTGTTCGACCTGCCGGGTCCGCATCGAAAAGGGACAGGAATCGCTTCCGGCGCCTGACGCCGTCGAGGCGACGACCCTCGGCGCGATCGACGCACCGTCGAATGTGCGGCTGGCCTGCCAGATCCATCCCACCGCGCCCCTGACGATCGCCATCGTCAGCCGGCCCGGCGTGCACAGCCCGATCCACACCGAGTTCTCCGAGATCAAGGAAGTGGTTGCAGCCCACGTCCGCGCCGATATCGGCGGCTCCGCGATCGAATTCGCCTCTTCCGATCCGGCGGAGGTGGAAGCGTGGCTTCTGCGTCAGTCGAAACGCGCCGCAAAGGTCCGCGACGTGGAGCGTCGGGGCTATCACCTGCGGGGCGCGAGGATGGATTACATCGGAGAGCGGGCCATCGGCACATGCGTCTACGAACGCGACGCCCGGCTCATTTCCGTCTTCATGTTTCCAGAGACGAACTCCGCGCCGGTGGCGATCCGCGGCCAGCGCAATCGATATTCGGCGCTGAGCTGGCGTGACGAGGCCGGCACCATCTGCTGCTCCGTGTCGCAAGTCACGGTGGAGATGCTTGAGCATCTGGCAGAGGCCTGGGAAGAAGCGGCTTCCGCGTCGACCGAGTCCGGTGACCCGATGGAGTCCGGCGACCCGAGGAATCTGGAGCCAACGAGGCACTGCGATGAGTGATCTGTTCCGCCGCGAGGCCATCGAACATGCCACGCAACGGCTGGAGGGCCAGGTCTTCCTGGCCTCGCCGCTGTCGTTGAAGACGCTCGGCCTGCTGCTGTCGGGCATCGTCTTCGCGGCCGCGACCTTCGCCGCGACCGCGACATACGCACGGAAGACGACCGTGAGCGGGTTCCTGGTGCCCGACCAGGGCATGATCCGGATCACATCGCAGGCGCAAGGGACCTTGCGAAGCGTCCTCGTCAAGGAAGGCGACAACGTCGAGAACGGCACGCGCCTCGCCATCCTCGACGTCTCCACCGCGACCGCTACCGGCAATACCGGAGATGCGCTTCTCAAGGGATTCGAATCGGAATCGCTCGCGGCGAAGTCGAGGGCTGAGTCGAAACTGGCGCTGCTGGAGTTGGAGCGGGATCAGGCGAACGTTCGGATCAGCAAAAGCCAGAACGAACTTGCCGAGGTGGATCAGCAGATCGAGCTGCAGCAGGAACGGCTCAAACTTGCCCGGGACGAGGTGGATCGCGGAGAAGCCCTCTCCGCCAAGGGCTATATGCCGAAACGCGAGGTCGATCAGCGCCGGCTCGCCGCGCTGGCGATCGAACAGGATCTCGCCGGCGCGCGTCGCCAGAAGGCGACGGCGGAGCGCGAACTTGCGGACATCAAGGCGCGGCTGGTTTCGATCCCGCTGGAAATCAAAGCGGCCCGCTCCGACGCCGATGTCGCCCGGGCGACGCTTGAACAGCGGCGCGCCGAATCGGAAGCGCGGCGCCTGCAGTTTTTCGTCGCGCCGACCACCGGCCGGATCGCCGCGCTTCCCGTCAGCGGCGGCCAGACCGTGACTGCGGGCGGCATCGTCGCGGTGATGATCCCGTCAGGCAGCGAGATCGAGGCTGAGCTGCTCGCGCCGTCGCGCGCGATCGGTTTCGTCCGGCCCGGGCAACAGGTCGAACTCAGTCTTCAGGCGTTTCCCTATCAGCGTTTTGGAACGGTGCAAGGCACGGTGAGAACCGTTTCGACCACGGTGCTCGGCCCATCCGACGTCGGCTTTCCAGGTCTCGACATCAAGGAACCGGTGTTCAGGATCCGCGTGTCGCTCAGCCGCAGCTCCATGGAAGCCTATGGTCAGACCGTTCCGATGCAGCCGGGAATGCTGGTATCGGCCGAAATCATTTTCGAGCATCGAAGCCTGCTGCGCTGGCTGTTCGATCCGATCTATGCCGTGGGCCGCCGCGCATGAACATTCTCCGGGAACTCAATCTGGGCCGCCGAACCCTTCCCGTCATCATGGCGTCGGAGGCCGCGGAATGCGGCCTCGCCTGTCTCGCCATGATCTCACGCTATCACGGCCACGACGTCGACCTCAATGCGCTGCGCCAGCGGTTTGCAGTGTCGATGGCCGGCGCGTCGCTGAAAAGCCTGATGGGCATCGCCGACCAGCTCGGATTTTCGACCCGCGCCATCCGCGTCGAACTGTCGGCGCTGCCCAGGGTCCAGCTTCCCGCCATCGCTCATTGGGACCTCAATCACTTCGTGGTGCTGAAGTCGGTCACGTCCAAGGGCATCACCATCCACGATCCGGCGATCGGGCTTCGCACTTTCACGATGGAGGAAGCCTCGAAGCACCTGACCGGCGTGATCCTCGAACTGGCGCGAAGCGAAACCTTCGAGCCGCTCGAAGCGCGCCTGCCGATGAAGCTGTCGCTGCTGTGGTCGAAGATGCACGGCTGGGGCTGGGCGGTCACGCAGGTGCTGATCCTGTCGGCGGCGCTGCAGATCGCGGCCTTCGTGATGCCATTACAGATGCAGCTTGTGGTCGACGAGGCGCTCGCGCAATCCGATCATCAGCTGCTGACGGTGCTCGCCCTGGGATTCGGCGCCCTCGTCATTATTCAGGCCGGGCTTGAGGCGATCCGCGGCTGGGCGCTGCGCATCTTCGGCCAGCTCCTGAGCTTCCAGATCACCGGCAATCTTGTGCGGCAC
The DNA here is from genome assembly GCA_044508545.1 of Bradyrhizobiaceae bacterium. Taxonomy (GTDB): domain Bacteria; phylum Pseudomonadota; class Alphaproteobacteria; order Rhizobiales; family Xanthobacteraceae; genus Nitrobacter. The sequence continues at coordinate 7,479 of JBIQHO010000100.1, forward strand.
CTGCTGCGGCTGCCCAACGACTATTTCGAGAAGCGACACGTCGGCGACATCATCTCGCGCCTCGGCTCGGTCAAGCCGGTGCAGGACGCGATCACGCAAGGCGTGATCGGCACCGTCATCGACGGCATCATGGCGCTGATCGCGGGCTTCATCCTGTTCTTCTATTCCACGGCGCTCGCGCTCATCGTCATCGTCGGCGTGCTCATCAACCTCGGCATCACGCTGGCGCTGTTTCCGGGCACCAAGCGCCGCATGGCCGAGTCCATCGTCGCCGAGGCCAAGGAGCAGTCCCACCTCATCGAGACCATCCGCGCCGCGACGACGCTGAAACTGTTGGGGAGGGAATCGATACGGGAAGCGACCTGGCGAAACCTGCACGTGGAAACCACCAATGCCGGCATCGCCGTCGGCCGCTACCAGATTTCGCAGAGCTTCCTGCAATCGGTCGTCACCGGCCTGCAAACCGTGATCGTGATCTACGTCGCCGGCGTCACCATCCTGTCGGGCGCAGGCTTTTCGGTCGGCATGATCTTCTCATTCCTGTCCTACCGGCAGACCTTCACCGACCGCGCGATGGCGCTGGTCAACCAGATGGTCCAGTTCCGCCTTCTGCGGCTGCATCTCGACCGCCTCTCCGACATCGTGACGACCCGCTCCGAGGTCACGCAAGGCCTGCCTGGCCCGCTGGTCAATCAGGGACACATGCGGTTGAAGAATGTCTGCTTCCGCTACGGCATCAGCGATCCGCTGATCCTCGAAGACGTCAATCTCGACATCAGGCAGGGCGACTACGTCGCCATCCAGGGCGGATCAGGCGGCGGCAAGACCACGCTGCTCAAGCTGATGCTCGGACTGATCCATCCGAGCGACGGCACCATCGAACTCGATGGCCACCGCGCCACGCCCGAGCGCTGGCGAAGCTGGCGCCAGAGCGTCGGCGTCGTCGCCCAGGACGACCGTCTGATGTCCGGCACCATTTCGGAAAACATCGCCGGCTTCGATCCGAACCTCGACATGGAGCGCGTTGTCGCCGCCGCCCATGCCGCGCGCGTGCACGCCGACATCATGCGTTTCCCCATGCAGTATCTCAGCCTCGTCGGCGACATGGGCTCGACGCTCTCCGGCGGGCAGCGGCAGCGCGTGCTGCTGGCGCGGGCGCTGTATCGCCAGCCGCAGATTCTGATCCTCGATGAAGGCACCGCGAACCTCGACGAGCAGAACGAGGAGTTGATCGCGGACCTGATCGACCAGATGAACATCACCCGCATCGTGGTCGCGCATCGCCCGGCGCTGCTGCGGCGTGCGCGGCGGGTGTTCACCGTCCAGAACCGGGGATTGGTGCGCGTCGGCGGAACCGAGGCGTTGCCCCGCGAAGCGCTCACGGACATAGCCCCGCTGTCCGTCGCGCCGCCGGAGCCTGCGGAATGAGTGCGCGGGCTGACAGGCCGCGCGCGGGATCCAGAGTTTTCCGCTTCTGATTCCATCAGAAGCGGAAAGGCTCTGACGCGCAGCCTACATCGCAGCCTACATCACCTGGGCGACCACGCGGCCGACGCCACGGCCGGTCAACCCGATCGCACGGGCCGCGCCTTTCGACAGATCCAGCACGCGGCCGCGGATGAAGGGACCACGATCATTGATGGTAACGACAACGCTGCGGCTGCCATGGGTGACCTTCAGCTTGGTCCCGAACGGCAGGCTGCGATGGGCGGCGGTCATGGCGTTCTGGTTGAAGCGCTGGCCCGACGCGGTGCGACTGCCGGACTCACTTCCATAGTAGGAAGCCACGCCGGAGAATGACCGGCCTGAACCTGCGGACCGTCCGACGGACGCATGGGCGTTCAGCCAGGGCTGCGCCCCCCAGGATTGTCCCCAGGACTGCTGTGCGGTGCCGGGGCTGGCAGCATGGTGCGCCCCGTGGTGGTGGTGATGGCGCGA
>JBIQHO010000100.1:9426-10760 GCA_044508545.1 Bradyrhizobiaceae bacterium
CGATGCCTCGGTCACACTCCCCGCAATCAAAACCGTTGCTGCGATCACAGCGGCTGCCATGCGCGGACGTAGAAACCCCGACGTCGCCTTTTGCGAATGCAACATATTGAAAGTCCCCTGGACAGTATTGCCGCCCCTGCGGCAAGTGAAACCTATGACCTCTGAGTCGCCGCAGGGTTGATCCTGTAACTAAGGCGTAAAATGGGCAGAGAGTTGCTTCGTGACTCGGCTGAAATATCTTTTGATCGACTGGCCGCAGCGAACTAATCAAATTAATACATATTTTTATGAATCGTATACGATGATATACTTATCTGTACTGTAAAAGAAAGTCATGCCATGGCATCGGCAATCGTTCAACAAGTACTGCTTGGCGTTTGGGCGCCATGCCGGCCGGGACCGGCGCCGGAAGCGACTGCGACACAGGACGAACTTGAGTCTGTCGAGACTTCCGCCTGCGGGCGACAATACTGCGCGGCAGAATTCGCCCGCATGCCGCGGCGCGACGCGAATGTCGCGCTGGTTAAATGTCTCTCCGGTCAAATCTGACTCATGCGACAAGGCATCGCGGCGCTGCGGTCATGTTGCACCTGCGCGCGCGCTATGTTAGCAAAGCCGCGATTTTAACGCTGCCGATACGCTTGTGTCGGTCGGAAATCGAAGTCCCTCTTGAACTCCAAGGGCTTGGGCCGCGATCGCGCCGCTTGTTTGGCGACGGCTTTTCCCTTGCGAGTTTGACAGCTTGAAGAGCGCTCTGGTGGCTGCTGTAGATCCCTCGGTTTCTGGTGTATCCGGCCGTTATGCGACGGCCCTGTTCGAACTGGCCCGCGAAGACAAATCGGTCGACGCCGTCAAGGCCGATCTCGATAAATTCGATGCCATGCTGGCGGGCAGCCCTGAACTGCTCCGCCTGGTGCGCAGCCCGGTTTTCAGCGCCGATACCCAGGCCAAGGCGCTCGCCGCCGTGCTCGACAAAGCGGGGATCGGCGGCACGACCGCGAAATTCCTTAAGGTTCTAACCGTCAACCGGCGCCTGTTCGCAGTGACCGACGTCATCCGCGCGTACCGCGCGCTGGTCGCCAGGTTCAAGGGCGAGGCCTCGGCCGAGGTCACCGTCGCCGAAACGCTCAATGAAAAGAATCTGAACGCGCTGAAGACCGCGCTGAAATCCGTGACGGGCAAGGACATCACGCTCAACGTGAAGGTCGATCCGACCATCATCGGCGGGCTTGTCGTCAAGCTCGGCAGCCGCATGGTGGACAGTTCGCTCCGCACCAAACTCAATTCGATCAAGCACGCGATGAAAGAGGCAGGCTGATGGACATCCGCGCCGC
>JBIQHO010000531.1:0-1602 GCA_044508545.1 Bradyrhizobiaceae bacterium
CAATTGCGGTAACCACACCGGCGGCGACTGCGGCCGCTCCGGAAATGACGCCGCGCGAACAAGCCATCTGGCACATGCGTGAACTAGAGCGCCTTGCCCTCGAAGATGGCGCGGGAGCCGTAGCGGTGACCGTCGTGGGCCGCCCTGCGGCTTGGCATGGAAGGGGCTGCTACTCCGAACTCAAGATGATCATGATCAATCATCACGGCGTGCTGCGCGATGACTGCAGGATGTTCGCACTGAAAGGCGGTGCGTCATGAGCGCCGCCGCGAAACTCCCCGACTTCTTCGGCCTGGTCTCTGCGGCTGAAGGCGACATGCGCAGGGTCTATGACCATGCTTTCCTGATCTACGATCATCTGTCGCAGGCGAGAACCATGACGGAGGACGAACAGGGTGCCCTCGTCTGGCCTGCTGGCGATCTGGTGAAGGCCGGACGGCACCTCCGCGAGCACTGTGACAAGCTCTACGAGGCGGCGCGTCTGCTGCGCTTCGCGGATCGTCCGACTGGCACGAGCGCGGAATCCATCGTCGATCCGACGAAGCTTTCGATTAGCGGATGCTTCGCGCTCTACGACGCGCTCGGCACGGTCGGCTCTGTAATGGACGGGCTGCTTTGCCAGCAGAAATTCTATCGCAAACATGATCTCAACACCGCTGGCGAAATGCTGGACCGTCTTCGGGAGACGATCAGTGATGCGCGCGAGGCGATCCGGCTGGAAGCGATCTCACGGCAGCCGACGACCAGAAGCGAAGCCGCACTACTCGTTTTCTTCGTCGCAGAGGAATGGACCGACGGGTCGCGCGAGCCGGGACTGGCCATTGAGGGGCTAACAGCGGCTTTGGGCGGCATAGGAAAGGCGGTGGTGAAATGAGCGCCGCCTACACTCAAGACGACCTAGAGAGCGACCTCAACCATCTACAGTGTCTTTTGGATCAAGGCGTCACGATGTTGCAGGGGTTGCCGCACACCGGAGACAGAGAACAAGAAATCGCGGACGCGATCATGTGGGTGGCCCGCGACCTTGCAAAAGAGTGCTGTGACCGCATTGCGGCGATGCCAGCCCGGAGTATGGGGCCGGAGTTCTCCCAGCGCATGACGGGAGGGCAGCGCAATGGCTGAGAAGATCACTCTGGCAAGCGCCATCGCGTCATTTAACGGAGCGATCGCCGAATACGAAGCCAATTGCCCTCAAGGCAACTGGGACGAAGCCGACGCCTTTGCGGCGAAGACTTTCGAGCCTTGGCTGAATGTTCTGGAGAACTGGAGCCGGCCGGCGACAACGCATGCCGAAGCTGTCGCGGCCCTGCGCGTCGCGTTGAAAGAGGCGGAAGAATACTACTGCTCGGAACCTGTGGCGCCGATGATCCGCGCTGCGCTGGCGTATCTCGAAGGGGCCGACAGGGACGCCTATCTGATCGAACTCGGCCGGCAGTTCGAGGCCGCCAAGGCGGCAGCGGTTCCCCTGGATCGCAAGCGCAAGGCGTCCATCGCGCGGCGCGAGAGGGCATACGCAGACGCGGGGATACCCTACCGTGTGTCAGATTGGGAGCCAGCTCATCGGAAACTAGCGGATAAGATCGATCGTCAGAGCGGCACTGG
>JBIQHO010000101.1:0-10719 GCA_044508545.1 Bradyrhizobiaceae bacterium
TGTGCCGCTTGTCATGACGTTGATCTATCCGCAAACGCGGCAACCCAGTGCGCCCCGGCTGCCGGACATCGCGGCTGGAGCAGCTGTTCTCGAAGTGAATCCTCGTGCCAAACTCGCGCAGTTCGAAAAGGCGGATATCACGGCAATCGATCGGTACGGCTGGATTGATCGCGATCACGGCGTTGTGCAAATTCCAGTCACGCGTGCCATGGAGCTGCTGGCGCAGCGCGGTTTGCCGGGCTGGCCCGCGGGGACATCCGGAAAAGATCAGTTGCAGAGCGGATCCCGTCACTGACGCGGAGCAGGGAGCGGATGTGGCGACAGTGGATTCCATTCTGGCACGAAGGGATCTCGCCTTACGGAGGGGATGTCGATCTTCTGTTCCGGGGGCTTCTTGCCGCCAGTATCCTTGTTCTCGGGCTCCTTCTGTTTCTGATTTTGCTGTTCTGCATTCGCTATCGCGCCGGAAACGACGTCGATCGCGAGAACCACGAAGCCAAAAGCTGGCATTGGGAGATCGGCTGGACCGCCGCATCCCTGGTCGCGTTTCTCGGCCTGTTCGCGTGGGGAGCGGCGATTTTCCTTAAAATCTATCAAACGCCGGCGGATGACCTGTCGGTCTTCGTGGTCGCCCAGCAATGGATGTGGAAAGTGCAGCATCCCGGGGGGCAGGCCGAGATCAATGCCCTGCATATGCCGATCAATCGACCGGTCAATCTGGTGATGGCCTCGCAGGATGTCATTCACAGCTTCTTTATCCCGGCGCTTCGCCTGAAGCATGATGTGGTGCCCGGCCGCTATCAGAGCATCGAAATCGAAGCCATGCGGCCCGGTCACTATCACCTGTTCTGCGCCGAATATTGTGGCACGGATCATGCGCGCATGCTGGGGGAGGTCGTTGCGATGCGTCCTGCCGATTATGCCGCATGGCTGACGCAGCAGGCACCCTCCAGTTCGTTGGCGCAGCAGGGAAGCGCGTTGTTCCGGCAGCTTGGCTGCTCAGGTTGCCATGAGGGGTCCAGCAGCGTCCACGCGCCGCGATTGGAGGGCCTGTACGGAAAGCCCGTTCCCTTGTCTGACGGCAGCATTGTCACCGCTGATGACAAGTATCTGCGCGATTCGATCCTGCTGCCACGCAGCCAGGTTGCCGCTGGCTATGAGCCCGTGATGCCTTCATTCGAGGGGCGGATCGACGAGGCGCAGTTGTTGCAGTTGGTCGCCTATCTCAAATCGCTGGCGACGGTGAAGCCATGACGGGCAAGAACTATCTCACTGATGACTATCGTCTCAGCTCCTGGTTCACCACCACGGACCACAAGCGAATTGCGATCCTGTATTTCGCCACGCTGATTTTCTTCTTCTTCATCGGCGGTATGGCCGCGACGTTGATCCGGATCGAGCTCGCGACACCCGGACCGGATGTGGTCAGTGCTGATGTCTACAATCGGCTGTTCACCATGCATGGCATCATCATGGTGTGGTTTTTCCTGATTCCGTCGATTCCGAATACATTGGGGAATTTTATCGTTCCCCTGATGATCGGGGCGCGCGATCTGGCTTTTCCGCGGCTCAATCTGGCAAGCTGGTATCTGTTCGTGCTCGGCGGATGCGTAACGCTTCTCGCCATCTTCATGGGTGGGATCGACACCGGCTGGACGCTCTACACGCCGTTCTCGACGCTGTATTCCAACAGTTATGTCTCGATCGCGGTCACGGGCATCTTCATCGCAGGCTTCTCCTCCATTCTCACCGGATTGAACTTCATCGTCACGATCCACAAGCTCCGGGCGCCGGGGCTGACCTGGTATCGGCTACCGCTGTTCATCTGGTCGCTCTATGCGACTTCCGTGATCCTGGTGCTGGCGACGCCTGTGCTTGCGATCACGCTGGTGCTGCTGGCGGCGGAGCGGCTGTTCGGCGTCGGCATCTTCGATCCGCGGATCGGCGGCGATCCGTTGCTGTTCCAGCATCTGTTCTGGTTCTACTCGCATCCGGCGGTGTACATCATGATCCTGCCGGGCATGGGGGTCGTGAACGAACTGATCGCGTGTTACGCCCGCAAGAAGATATTCGGCTACAAGTTCGTGGCGTGGGCCAGCCTCGCCATCGCGGCGGCTGGGTTTCTCGTCTGGGGCCACCACATGTTCGTGTCGGGCCAGTCGTTGACCGCCAGTCTGGTGTTCTCGTTCATGAGTTTCATCGTGGCCGTGCCCTCCGCGATCAAGGTTTTCAACTGGACTGCGACCTTGCACAAGGGAACGATACGCTTCGATGCTCCGATGCTATATGCGCTTGCCTTCATCGGATTGTTCACGATCGGCGGTTTGACGGGGTTGTTCCTCGCCTGCCTGGCATTCGACGTCTACGCGACGGACACTTACTTCGTCGTTGCGCACTTCCACTACATCATGGTCGGCGGGATGGTGACGGCCTATTTCGGCGGGCTCCACTACTGGTGGCCGAAGATCACCGGTCGCATGTATCCGGAATACTGGGCGCGCGCGGCCGCGATCCTGATCTTCGTCGGATTCAATCTGACGTTCTTTCCGCAGTTCATTCTCGGCGCCGAGGGGATGCCCCGGCGGTATCACGTCTATCCGCCGGAATTCCAGGTATGGAACGTGCTGTCGTCCGGGGGCGCATCCATCCTTGCCGTCGCCTACTTGCTGCCGATGGTCTATCTCGGCTACTCGCTGTTTTTCGGCGCGCGTGCGCCGGCCAATCCGTGGGGCGCGACCGGACTGGAGTGGCGGACATCGTCGCCGCCGCCGCGGCTGAATTTCGACCAGCAACCCATTGTGGCCGACGATCCGTATGACTATGCGCACGCGCCGGAGCCGCAGCATGTCTGACAGGCAGGACATCGCCGAGCACCTGGCGACAAGCGCGCAACGTGACGAAGTGCTTGAGCTTGGGATGTGGACGTTCCTGTCGACGGAAGTGCTGCTGTTCGGCGGTCTCATCCTCAGCTATTTCGTCTATCGCCACGCCGACCCGCAGGCGTTTCTCGCGGCGGGACGCGAGACCCGAATCGTCATTGGGACAGTCAACACCGCGCTGCTTCTCACCTCCAGTTTTTGCGTGGCGGCGGCGCTTCAGGCGGCGGAGCAGGGAGAGCGCCATGCGACACGCACGCTGCTCGGCATCGCGATCCTGTTGGGGCTTGGCTTTCTAGGATTGAAGGGCGTCGAGTATCTCGGGGAATATCGCGAACATCTCGTTCCCGGCGTCAACTTTTCGCGCACCGGTCAAGATGCGCACGGGATCGAACTGTTCTTCATCTTTTATTTTATCGCGACGCTTCTTCACGGGATCCATGTGGTGTGCGGAATCGCGGTTCTGGCTGCTTTCGCCGCATTGGCTACGGCAACGACGGCAAGTTCGCGCTATGTCGCGGGGCTAAGAACGGCGGCACTTTACTGGCACTTCGTCGATGTGATCTGGATCTTTCTGTTTGCCCTGATCTATCTGCCGGGACGAAGCTCATGAGCGGGATCAGCCGTCCGAAGCCGGGAAGATGGCACCCGTCAATCGATCTGGTTCTCTGCTGGGTCGGCCTGTTGGCATTGCTTGGCCTGACCGTCACGCTCTCCTATCAGCCGCTGGCGTCATTCAATTTCCCGGTTGCGATGACGATCGCAACGATCAAGGCCGGGCTCGTTGCCGCGATATTCATGGAGCTTCGACATCGCTCCGGCATCATCCGTGCCTTCGCTGCTGCTGGATTCTTTTGGCTTGCGATCCTGCTGTGGCTCGGTCTGATGGATTTCATGACACGGGTATGAGGCCCCATATCATTCCGGGCGCCTCGTTAGCGCGAATGCGCCAGTGTCGTTCGCTGCTTGGCGATCGCTGCGCCAGTCACCGCCGGTGCGGCATTGCCCCAACTGTTGCGGATATAGGTGAGGACAGCGGCGACCTGATCGCTGTCGAGCCGCCAGTCGAACGCCGGCATCGCGGGGGCGGTCGGAGCGGAGCTTGTCGCGACGGCGCGTGATCCCTCAAGCACGATCCGCCCGAGCGTTGTCGGGTCGTCCGATTGCACAATGGCGCTACCGGCGAGGCGGGGAAACAGCTGAGCGTTACCCCGGCCATTGTCCTGATGGCAGGGTGCGCAGGCGTCCTTATAGATCGCTGCGCCGACCTTCATGGTCGGATTGTCTGCGGCGAGCGGCGCAGGTTTGTTGGTTCCGCCCTGGTCGACGCCGAGCAGGTAGGTCGCGATCGCGGCTACGTCCGCATCCTCCATCCGCGAAGTTGAATGCGTCACCGCTTCCACCATTGGCCCGGAGGCGAGAGTGGCGTTATTGGCGCCGGTTTTCAGATATTGGATCAGGTCGTCCTTCGACCAGCGGCCGACCCCCCTGTATCGATTGGCGGTGATGTTCGGCGCGAACCAGCCTTGCAGTGTTGCGCCGGCGAGCGCCGCGTCGTTCTTGTCGGCACCCAAAATGGTTTTCGGCGTATGGCACGTCCCGCAATGTCCGGGACCCTGCACGAGATAAGCGCCCCGATTCCATTCGTCGCTTTGGTGCGGGTCTGGAACGAAGCGCCCCGGCGAGAAATTCATCCAGTTCCAGACCATCATCGCGAGGCGAATGTTGAACGGAAACGGCAACTGATTGGCATTCACCTTGTGATGCACCGGCGTCACCGTGGTGAGATAAGCGCGGATCGCCAGAATGTCGTCACGCGTCATCTTGGTATAGGCCGTATAAGGCATGGCCGGATAAAGCCGTATCCCGTTGCGGCCGCGACCTTCTTGCAGCGAGGCGACAAACTCGTCGTCGCTCCAGTTGCCGATTCCGGTCTCGGTGTCAGGCGTGATATTCGGTGCGACCAGCTTTCCGAACGGGGTTTGCAGGGCCACGCCCCCGGCGAATGGCTTGCCGCCCGGAGCGGTGTGACATCCCGCGCAATCGCTGAGCGTCGCCAGGTAACGTCCGCGCTCGATGCGGCTGAAATCCTGCGTCGCTCCCTGAGCGTGCGCGCAGGCAATGAATGCGAACGACAGAACCGTGAGTGCAAGCGAACGATACATATCTCTACACCAGCGGGCCGGGATTTTTTAGATAGCGCTGCGTAATCGCATCCGCCGTCCAGAACGCCAGCGCGCCAACCGTATCGGTCGGGTTGTAGCCGTGGTTCTGCGGGAATACCGAGGCGCCGCCTGGAATGAAAAGGTTGTGAACATCCCAGCTCTGGCAGTAGCGATTGAGGACGCTGGTTTGTGGGTCGTCACCCATCACCGTTCCGCCGGTGTTATGGGTGGTTTGATAAATCGTACTGTCGTACGGACCCTTGCGCGGATGGGCCGCCATTTCCGTCGGGTTCATCGCCTGGGCAATGTCCGCCAGCCGCGCCGTAAGGAATGCTGACATCTTCAATTCATTGTCGTGGAAATCGAACGTCATGCGCATCAGCGGCCGTCCGAGACGATCCTTGTAAGTGGGATCGAGATCGAGCCAGCAGTCGCGATAGCTGTAGGAGCTACCGTGCGTCGAAAGGCTATAGGCGTGCTGATAGGTCTCGGCGGTCGCCTTCTTCCACGCGGCGCCCCACTTCGGCGTGCCTTTCGGCACGGGGCGCGTCTGGATCGGCCGTCCATTGGTCTGTCCCGCTCCCATGTAGCCGCCGCCGACGAAGCCGAGATTGCTGTGATCGAAATTGTCGCCGTTGTAGTCGTCGATCATCATGCCGTGAGCGCCGGTCGCGATGAACGGATTGAGCACCTTGTCTTTCAGGATCACGCTGACGCTTGATGTGGTCTGATATGCATAGTTGCGGCCTACCACGCCTTGGCCGCTGACCGGGTCGTAGGGTTTTCCGATGCCGGAAATCAGCATCAGTTGCACGTTGAACAGGGCAAACGCGCATAACAGCACGATGTCCGCGGGCTGCTCCCATTCCTCTCCCGACGTATCGACATAGGTGACGCCGGTCGCGCGCTTGCCGGTTGAGTCGAGGTTGATCCTGAGGACTTCGGATTCGGTCTGCGCGGTGAAGTTCGGAAGGCGCAGCAGGGCGGGCAGCACACAGGTCTGCGGGCTTGCCTTGGAATAGTTTCCGCAGCCGAAGCGTTCGCAGAAGCCACAATAGCTACATTGGCCCATCCGGATGCCGAGCGGATTGGTATAGGCCTCACTGAGATTTGATGCAGGCTGGGGAAATGGCGAATGACCGAGCTTGCGCGCGGCTTCTGCAAACAACGTTGCGCCGAGCCCTTGTTTCAGTGGCGGTGTGGGATATTCGGAGGATCGCCAACCCTCGAACGGATTGCCGCCGGGCTGTTTCACGCCTTTGATATTGCCTGCCTTGCCCGAGGTGCCGCAAAGCTTCTCGAAACGGTCGTAGTATGGCTCGAGTTCGTCGTAACTGACGGGCCAATCCTGGATCGTCATGTCCTCGGGCAGCACGTCGGCGCCATAGCGTTCGGCGAGATGACTGCGCAAACGAAAGTCGGTCGGCAGAAATCGCCAGGTCTGGCCATTCCAGTGAATGCCGGCGCCGCCCACGCCGTTGCCGGGAAGAAAGCCGGCGAAATTCCGGATCGGCAATGCCGTTTGATCTGGCTTGTTGCGAAACGTCAGAGTTTCTTGTGCGGGACGAAGAAACAGGTCGAGTCGAATGGCGAAGCGCAATTCATCTTGCGCATAGGCGGGCGGAAAATCGGTCGCGGTGTCGCGCCACGGACCGCGCTCAATCGCAACCACATCGAGGCCCGCCTTGGCGAGGTGATAGCTGAGGATTGATCCCGTCCACCCCAGCCCAATTACCACGACATTCTTGGAAGGCAATTTTCGCGCCATTCGTCTATCCTTTCGACACCCAGTCTGTCCTCCCCATGATGCTCACCGGAGGCAACGGATAAGGCTCGTTGTGGCGCTCCACCCAGTCGCGATAATCGTATCGCGCACCGGGGAAGCCGACCAGTTTCCAGCCAACCATGTCGCGGTTGCCGCCATAGATCGGGTCGGCAAAGAAGCCTTCTTGGGCATCCTGCAACATCAGGGCGAAGAAAGATTTGGTGTCGACGTCCTTCAGCTTGACCGATCCATCTTCGAGGCCCGACAGCAGCTTGTCCTGATCTGCCGCGGGCAACTCGCGAAATCTCTTCCCGCTTTGGGATTGACCGACGTGCGCTGCCAGCGCCTTAAGTCCGCTGCGATAGCGGCCCGCAGGCGAATCCGGATTTTGATATCCTTGCGTTGACGAGCCCGGCATGAAGGGAGCGCGTGTATAAAGACCTTCGCTGCGGCCGTATGGCCCGGCCAATTGCCGATCGATGAACACGGCACAGCCGGCATCCTTGCCGCCGGGACCGGCGTCGTCCGGCGGAATCAGACGATCGACGATGGCTTCGATGGTCGCGGCTTCATCGGCCGTAAAGAAAACCCACGGGCCGGGCCGCACTTGCGCCGGAGGATCGGAGGCACCGGGCGCCCACGGCATTCCCTGTTGAATGGTTCGCCCATGAACAACAGAAGCCGAGGTCGTTAGAAAAATGGCTGCGGATGTGAGAAACAGCCGCCGGGACAAGCGAAGCGAAGTCTGAGAGTCCATCATTGAAACCTCAAGCGCCTCGCCTCGTCGCCGAGGTTCACCTCAAGACGCTTCCGAGGAACAGTAAGAAAGAAGCAAAGCGGAATGTTCCATTGAGTTCAAAATTGTGAACCGTCCGTGTTCCCCGTTCGGAGCAGATTTTATCCGCTCATAAATTCTCGCTCGACACGATAAGAGCTTCACGACGATGTGTTTTCCCAGTCGTTCGTTCTGCCCGGCGTACCGAATAGGGCGATCGAGGTGTCTGCCCAGAATTTCCAAATCTTCAAGAATCGGGCTGCCCGCAACCGCGAGTTGTTCTGCTTTCCGCCGACCTCGCCGCGCCGTCAGCCGCATTTCCCATCGTCAACATATCGTATGTTAATGCGCCGACCGTGCTTACCATCGAAACTCCGATCCAGCGGAGGTGCGTACAGATCATGCAGAACCCTCAGGATCGGACCTATGCCAACCTCGAAGTGATACTCGAGGAGGCATGCAAGAAATTTCCGCATGGCGGCGACCACTCCATACGGAAAAAGATTGCGCAGAAGCTTCTTCAGAGCGCGCAGCAGGGAAACAGCAGGTCCTCGGATCTCTCCGAGGTCGCGCGCAGGATGTTATCCGAACTGACCAAGACCCCTTGAGAGTTCGCTCTTCAGTGGTTTCCAGCTCTCGCCGCGCGGCAATTATCATAGCCCAAGCGCCGCTCAACGCGAAATAGACAGGTATGGTAGCAAAAAAGCGGCATCGCTACAAACACACGACCACATTGGCGGAACGGCTGGAGCGGGAAGCCAAACTTTTGCGCGAGCAAGCACGTGTGCTGCCGTTCGGTCCCAAGCGAACCCAGCTTCGGCACAAATTGCGTCAGGCGGAAACCGCCCTGCGCATCGATCGATGGCTGTCTTCTCCAAATTCGACCAAGCAGGTCGTCGGCGGCCCACCGGAAAGAGATTAGGGAAGATTTCACCCGCGCCCAAGATGCAGATAAGCCGGGTGGAACATTCCCACCCGGCACAGCATCTCGAAATCATGGAGCGTCAGGGTCCGGTCTCTCAACACAATGAGGCCGGAGTTTCGCAGCTGTTGGAGGATACGATTGAGATGGACCGGGGAGAGACCGGTGGCATCTGCCAGATCCGATTGTGTGACCGGAAACCAGAAGGCATTGTCTTTCACCAGCCCCACCGCCCTTAGCCGTTCGAAGAGTTCGCAGAAGAGGTGCGCCACGCGCTCGAATGCGTCCCTGCGGCCGAGATTGATTGACCACTCGCGTTGAATGGAATTCGCCACGAGCGTTTCGCACAGCATTGCTTCCGAGATCGACTTGTCTTGCCGTATCAATTCTTCGAAACATGCGGATTCAAGCTCCGCGTAGATGACGGGCGTGAGGGCTGCAATCGCATGATCTGTCTCCGGCAAGAGATAGATGTAAGCATCGCATGTATCGCCGGGCAAAATGAACCCGACGATCTGACGCCGACCGTCTTCCAGCAATTTGTAGCGGCAGGCCCACCCCGAAAGCATCAACCGCACGGAACTAGAGCATGTGCCTTCATGCACGAGATCGTCACCGGCCGCCGCTTTCAGTATTCGCCCGCATACCGCATCAGCGAGCGTCTGCCGCGCCATTTCCGAGAGCGGCCTCAACGCGCCAAGCCGCCGAATCACAAGGGTCTCTTGTCCATATTGATAGCCAATTATCATTGGCGGGCGACCGGAGTGTGCAGCACCCGGCGGCTCAACGGAACGACGATCATGCAGCGAAGACCTGCGGGATCAAAAGTGAGCGTGGTCTTGCCCTTGAGTTCAAACGCCATCGTTCGTTCGAGTAGTTCGCTTCCAAATCCCTTCCGTTGGAGAGGCGCGACGCTCGGACCTTTGCTCTCGTTCCATTCGAAAATCAATTGCTCCGGGATAGTATCGGGATCTATGCGCCAGCTCACGTCAACCTGTCCGGACAGGGTGCTCAGCGAGCCATATTTGAGGGCATTGGTTGCGAGTTCATGGATCGCCAGCGCAAATATCTCGGCAGCTTTGGGCTGCAACCGGAGCGCGGGGCCGGAAATGTTCAGTTGATCGCCTTCGCGGGCGTTATATCCCAGCAGCTCCTCCACCACGAGGTATTCGAGGTCGATGCCGCCTTCCGGATCGCGCGTCACCATGGCCTGTGTCCGCGCAAAGGCGTTGAGGCGGCCATCGAGGTGCGAGGCATATTCCTCCACGCTGCTGCTGGCCTCCGCCGAACGCTTGGCGATCGAACGGACGACACCGAGTGTATTGCGCACACGATGCTGCAGCTCCGCCAGCAAAAGGCGCTGGCGCTCCTCAGCCTTCGTGATCGCCGTGACATCGATGAAAGTGATGACGACGCCCGCGATGAAATTGTCGATGCTGCGATAGGGAAGGATGCGGACAATGTAGCGCGTCCCGCTGTCAGCGGCAGTCAGCTCCCGCTCGGCGCTGACCAGCGTTCTCAGTACGCGCCGCACGTCGTCATAGAGATCCTCGATCGGAATGCGCGCCTTGATGTGTGCGACCGGACGGCCAACATCAGTATCGACGAGATGCAGGATCTGGGTTATCGCCGGCGTGAAATTCATCACGCGCAACTCGTTGTCCAGAAACACGGTTGCGATCTGGGTGCTCTCCAAAAAGTTCTTGAGGTCGCTGGTGGCGCGAGTCAGCTCGTGCACGCGGTGAGCAAGCTCGCCGTTGACGGTGGTCAGTTCCTCATTGACCGATTGCAGCTCCTCGCGCGAGGTCTCCAGTTCCTCGTTGGCCGACTGCAGCTCCTCGTTGAGGGACTGATACTCCTCGTTGGACGACTTTAGCTCCTCGTTCGTACTCTCGAGTTCCTCGATCGTTGCCTGCAGACGCTCGCGCGTAGCTCGCAGCTCACTTTCGAGACGTTCGACGTGTTCCGTCCGCACCAGCGCATTCGAGCTGCTTACCTGCTCTCCTTGATGGCGAGCTGAGCCATCCTTGAACAGGACCACCAAATTGCGGGAGCCGACTGGCGCATCCAGAATCGGCTCAACGGTTATATCGACCAGGACGCGATGGCCGTTCAACCCGAGCTGTACATCCTCCACATGGGCTGCCTCGCCGGTTTCGAGCGCGCGGCCCATTGCGGCGCGCAGCTCGAGCCGAAGGTCCCGATGAACGAGGCCA
>JBIQHO010000532.1:0-1599 GCA_044508545.1 Bradyrhizobiaceae bacterium
CTCGTCGCTGCACCTGCGGCGGCTGGTCGAGCAGGTCGAGCAGTTGAAGGCGCAATCGGCTCCGAAGCGCATCGCCAGCTTCCTGCTGTCACTCACCACTGCGCGTCACGGCACCGTGCGGATCGAATTGCCCTACGAAAAGCTGTTGATCGCCAACCGCCTCGGCATGAAGCCCGAGAGCTTTTCGCGGGCGTTGCGGCAGCTTCGCGGCACGGGCGTCTTCGTCGAGCGCGAATTCGTCCACATCGATGACGTGGCTCGCCTCGGCACCCTTGTGGAGGGTGATGATACCGAGAGCGTCCCATGTCGGATGATCCGGACTCCGGGGCAATGCGACGCGTTCGGTCACGGTTGCATTGAGACCGCCTATCCCGGCGTTGCGCCGTCCGCGTCCGTGAACAGGGACTGCCGGCATCGTTAGTCTTCGATCGCCCGCAGCATGGCGGCCCCGGCCTGGGCACTGCCCGCAATCTCGAGAAAGAACAGCGCCATCTCCTCGAACACGGAGCGGTCCTGTTCGCCTTCGGTCATCTGACCAAGCTCCGACAGCAGAGTCAGGATTGCGACGATACGATCCTTATGGTCGCGAGCGTAGGAAAGACCCTGGCGCGATAATCGCCGCCGCTCCAACACGCTGAATCGATCGAGTGCAACGGCGAGCGTGTCCCGGCAATGACAGTCGAGATCGGAAAACAGCAGAGTGCGCTGCAGCCGCTCGATCAGGTTGGCGGCATTCCCGATCGTCGGCGCAGCTTCCGGCGCGCTCCTGGCAAGATTCATAGGATAATCGTGCATCGACTGGTCTCCATGGCGGCACGACGGCAAAGCATCCGATGGGTCGGATCCAACTACGTTGGATCAGACCCTTCATCCATCCTTGTGCTTGAATAATCTTTGCCGAAAGCCGGTTTTCCACTTTCGAGATCATGCTCTACACCGCGCGACTATAGGTCCGGCTCGATTGCTGAAGATAAGCATCGAAGGCCGCGGCGACGCTGCGAACCAGCAATCGAGCGTGATCGGCAACCTCGACGCGGGTACCTTCGAGACGGATGATGCCATCATCGGCAAGCGTACGCAGGTGCGCCAGGACAGGCCTGAGATCGGCAACCGATGCTCCCCGCCGCGCACAAACCTTCTCGATATCAACCGCGAGATCGCACATCATGCGCTCGATGAGTTCGGCGCGCAGGGCGTCGTCGCAAGTCAGACGATATCCCTTTGCGGTCGCGAGTTCGCCCCGCCTGACCCTTTCGGCATAGTGGCCGAGCACCACATCGTTCTGCACATACCCCTGCGGCAACCGGCCTATGGCCGAGGCGCCGAACCCGATCAACGCCTCGCAGGCATCGGTGGTGTAGCCTTGGAAATTGCGCCGCAGCCGATTTTTCAGCCTGAGCGCGGGCCATCGCATCATCGACGCGCGTGAAATGATCGAATCCGATACGCGCATAGCCTGCCGCGACCAGCGTTCGGGCAATTGCGTCAGCCTGTTCGTGCCGTCCAACCCCACCTGGAAGATCCGCTTCCTGGATCTTCCGTTGATGCTTCTTGAAGTCGGGAATGTGCGCGTAGCCGAACACCGAAAAGCGATCCGGT
>JBIQHO010000102.1:0-10684 GCA_044508545.1 Bradyrhizobiaceae bacterium
ATCAAGGCCAAGACGAATACGCTGGCGCAGGCGTCTATGAAACTCGGCGAAGCCATGTACAAGCAGCAGGCCGAAGCCGACGCAGCCAAGGACGCCGCGAAGGACGATGTCGTCGACGCCGAATTTACCGAGGTCGACGACGACAAGAACAAGAAGTCTGCTTAAGCAGCGAGAATGACCATGACCCCCGTTTCCTCGGAGCACGCAAAGCGTCTCGAAGGGCGGGGGTTATGTTTTTTTAAGCGGGACGCTGCATCCTCTGGCGAGCGAATCACTCATGCGCCTTTTGGGATGAAGCGACGTTCGGGCGGTATGGACTGATGTCGACCAAGCGCTGTTACTACGAAACCCTTGAGGTCGACCGGAACGCGGACGAATCCAAGCTCAAGGCGGCTTTTCGCAAACTGGCCATGAAATGGCATCCGGACCGAAATCCGGGCGATGCGACCAGCGAGGTACGCTTCAAGGAAATCAACGAGGCCTATGAGGTTCTGAAGGACGGCGATAAACGCGCCGCATACGATCGTTTCGGCCACGCCGCGTTCGAGCACGGCGGCATGGGTGGCGGTGGAGGCGCTGGATTCGGCGCGGGATTCGCGTCATCGTTCTCCGACATTTTCGAAGACCTGTTCGGAATGGCCGGACAGCGCGGCCGGGGCGGTGGCCGGGAGCGCGGCGCAGACCTTCGCTACAATATGGAAATCTCGCTGGAGGAAGCCTTCCAGGGCAGGACGGCTCAGATCGAAATTCCGGTTTCGGTCACCTGTGAGTCCTGCTCGGGCACCGGCGCCAAGGCGGGGACCAAGCCGAAGAACTGCTCGATGTGCGGCGGGGCGGGACGGATCCGTCAGGCCCAGGGCTTCTTCACGCTGGAGCGTACCTGTCCCGGCTGTCAGGGACGCGGCCAGATGATCGAGGACCCCTGTCCCTCCTGTAGCGGTTCGGGCCGCGTCAGCCGCGAACGATCACTGTCGGTCAACATTCCGGCCGGCGTCGAGGATGGCACCCGCATCCGCTTGGCCGGCGAGGGCGAGGCCGGAATCCGGGGCGGTCCGCCGGGCGACCTCTACATCTTCCTGTCCCTCACTTCGCATGAGTTCTTCCAGCGCGATGGCGCCGATCTGCATTGCCGCGTCCCGATCTCGATGGTTACGGCCGCGCTTGGCGGAGAATTCGAGGTGCCGACCATCGACAAGAGCAAGACGAAGGTGAAGGTGCCGTCCGGCACCCAGTCAGGCCGCCGATTCCGAATCGCATCCAAAGGCATGCCGGTGCTTCGCTCGCGCCAGACCGGTGATATGTATGTGCAAGTGGTGGTTGAAACGCCGCAGAATCTGACCAGGAAGCAGCAGGACCTCCTCGCCGAGTTCGAAAAGTTATCGTCGGGGGCGACCCAGCCCGAGGCGGCCGGTTTCTTCACTAAGGTCAAGGACTTCTTCGGCACGCGCGCGGGCCCCTGAAGAGCGTTTTGCTTGACCGCTTCGATTGCCGGCTGTACCTGTGTATAACTTAAGTCTGACATCCTGCCAGTAGTGACCCACCTGGGTGCAAAATGCCTTTGCAAATGTCCGCGCGTGCGTTGAAGAAACCGCTCCGCCTCGATGACGAGGTTCGCTTTCTCCGCTCGTGGATCGAAAAACCTCTCCATATGGGTGCAGTCATGCCGTCCGGGCGCCTTCTGGCCCGCACCATGGCGCAATACGTCGATGTCGGATCGAACGATCCTGTTGTCGAACTGGGGCCGGGCACCGGCGCCATCACCAATGCGCTGATCGAGCACGGCGTGGATCAGAAGCGTCTGGTGCTGGTCGAGTACGATCCGGGATTTTGCGCCCTACTTCGCGACCGTTACCCTCAGGCGACCGTGGTTCAGGGCGATGCCTATACGTTGCGGGACTCGCTGTGGAACGTGCTGGGCGCTCGCGCCTCGGCGATTGTCTCCGGCCTGCCGCTCGTCACCAAGCCGATGTTGACGCGGCTCAGGCTGATCCGCGATGCTTTCGCGACGCTCGCGCCGGGCGCGCCGTTCGTGCAGTTCACCTATTCGGTCGTCCCCCCGATCCCCAAATCGCTGCCGGGCATCTCGACGGAAGCGTCTGAGCGGATCTGGATGAATCTTCCTCCTGCGCGAGTCTGGGTGTATCGCAGACGCTGACGGGCGGGTGCGGCGGCTGGTCGCCCGCGATGCGACTGATGTCCGCGCCGAAAACCCTCGTTATTCCCTGTTTGTGGCGCCTGAAATATAACGCTTCGCTGCCGCCTTGCTCAAGAACGCGGGCGATTTGCGCCTCGTGCGTTCAGAAGCGGAAAGGCTCCGGAGCATGATCCCGAAAAGTGGAAACCGGTTTTCGGAAAAAAGATCATGCTCAAACAAGAAGACAAGCGACGAGTTTGGTTCAACGCAGTTTGAAACGGATTTTAGGTTTCAGCCATTGCCTTCGTGATTGCGCCGGCCTTCGCGGGAAGCTTGATCGGTTGCCGGCACTCCCGGCCCCCGCTATACCCGGAGAACATTTTCAAGGACCCCGTTCGTGGCCGACATGCGTTTGATTGTTGCGGGAGCAGGCGGCCGGATGGGTCGCGCCCTGGTGCGCGCGATGGCGGAAACCGGCGGCGCGGTGCTGGCGGGCGCGCTGGAGTCGCCGGGATCCGAGCTGATCGGAAAGGACGCCGGTGTCCTGGCCGGCCTTCCCGCCAACGGAATCGAAGTATCGGCTGATCTCTGGTCGATGGCGGCGAAGGCCGACGGCATCCTGGATTTTACGGTTCCGGCCGCGACCATCGCGAACGTCGCCATCGCCGCCGAGCGGCGCCTGGTTCATGTCATCGGCACCACGGGCCTGTCGGCTTCGGACATGGCGGTGATCCGCAGCGTGACCTCCCGCACGGTGGTCGTGCAGTCGGGCAACATGAGCCTCGGCGTCAATCTGCTCGCAGCGCTGGTGAAGCGGATGGCGCAATCACTGGATGAGAGTTTCGACATCGAGGTTCTTGAAATGCATCACCGGGCCAAGATCGACGCGCCCTCCGGCACCGCGTTGATGTTGGGGCAAGCGGCGGCGGACGGCCGCAAGATCGTGCTGGACCAGCACGCGGCGCGTGGCCGCGACGGGGTCACCGGGGCGCGTAAATCGGGCGACATCGGTTTTGCCTCGCTTCGCGGCGGGACCGTGTCCGGAGATCACAGCGTCATCTTCGCGGGTCCCTATGAGCGTATAACGTTGGCTCATCACGCCGAGGACCGGATGATCTTCGCGCATGGTGCGTTGAAAGCCGCAACGTGGGCGCAAGGCAAGGCACCCGGCCTTTATTCGATGGCCGACGTGCTTGGGCTTGGCGACCTCTAGCGGCTATCAGGACTGAAGAAAGCGGGAACAGGCAGAATGAGCGAACGTCTTCTGGTGCTCGTGCGTCACGGCCAGAGTGAATGGAATCTGAAGAACCTGTTTACGGGCTGGAAGGATCCCGATCTGACCGAACTCGGCGTGGCCGAGGCAAGGGAAGCGGGACGCAAGCTGAAGGCGCAGGGGTTTGTGTTCGACATCGCCTTTACCTCGCTGTTGATCCGCGCCGAGCATACGCTGGACCTCGTGCTGGAGGAATTGGGCCAGACCGGAATTCCGGTCAGGAAAGACCAGGCGTTGAACGAACGGGACTACGGCGACCTCGCCGGCCTCAACAAGGACGAGGCCCGAAAAAAATGGGGCGAAGAGCAGGTGCTGATCTGGCGCCGGTCGTATGACGTGCCGCCGCCAGGCGGCGAGAGCTTGAAGGATACGCTGGCACGCACGCTGCCGTACTTCGTGCAGGAAATCCTGCCTTGCGTGCTGCGCGGCGAGTGCACGCTCGTGGCGGCGCACGGTAATTCGCTGCGCGCGCTCGTCATGGTGCTGGAGAAGCTGTCGCCGGAGCAGATACTCAAGCGCGAGCTTGCGACCGGTGCGCCGGTGATCTATCGGCTGAACGCCGATGCGACTGTGGCCTCGAAGCTCGATCTCGCGGCCTGACAAACGTCATTCCAGGCCGATCTGCCCGGCTTCCCAGCCCAGCATCGCCTGCTTGCGGGTGACTCCCCAGTGATATCCGGTCAGCGCGCCGCTTTTGCCGAGCACGCGATGGCAAGGCACCACGAACGATATCGGATTCTTGCCGACCGCCGCGCCGACGGCGCGCGACGCCTTCGGGCGATCGATATCAGCGGCGATGCTTGAATAGGTCGTGGCGTTGCCCATGGGAATCCTGAGCAGGGTCTGCCAGACCCGGACCTCGAAGTCCGTGCCGATCAGGACCACGCGCAACGGCTGATCCGCGCGCCAGCGATTCGTATCGAACACACGCTGCGCGAGCGCAGCCGTTCGAACGTGATCCTCGACATAGGTCGCATGGGGCCAACGCCGTTTCATATCGGTCAGCGCCGCCTGCTCCCCGCCCGGGTCGGCGAAAGCGAGTCCGGCAAGGCCGCGGTCGCTGGCGATCACGATCGCGGCTCCGAATGGGGAAGGGTGAAAGCCGAAGGCGAGCGTCGTGCCTGCGCCGCCGTTCTTCCATTCGCCGGGCGACATCGCCTCATGCGTGACGAACAGGTCGTGCAGGCGGCCCGGCCCGGACAGGCCGGAGTCAAGAGCCGCGTCAAGCACGCTGGCGGACTTGCGCAGCAGCCCCCTCGCGTGGTCGAGCGTCAGCGCCTGCATGAAGGCTTTCGGCGTCAAGCCCGCCCAGCGGCGGAACAGGTGATGCAGTTCATCCGGCGTGACGCCGGCGGCATCGGCTGTCGCCTCGATGGTCGGCTGCGCGCGCCAGTTTTCCGAGATGAAAGCGATTGCGCGACGCACCGAATCGTAATCGCGCACCGCAGCGTTTTGCTTGCCGGGCTTTGCCGGGCGCGGGTCGGTCGGAACAAGTTCTTTAGCGAGCGTCACCATGCCTCAGTGTAGGGCAGCCGCGTCGTCGCGGCCACCCGATTCCCGTGGCGGCTTCTTTAGAGCGCTTTCAAGCGAAGTGCTACCGGTTCGCGTAAAGAAAACGCGTCCAATCAAAACGTAGATCTCCGCTTCTGATTCCATCAGAAGCGGAAAGGCTCTGGCGGTTTCCAGCGAGACATAACCTCGGGCTCGACCGGCGGTGGACACGGTTCGCGCGAAGGGGAAGAGAATGCCTTAAATGATAATCCCGGAGCCCGCTTCCGATTCTATCCGGAGGCGAAACGCTCTAGGTGATCGGATTGTAGATCGGGCCGCGTTTTGCGATCTGGAGCGCATTAGAGAAGGCTTTGACGAAACTCGACTTTTCGTCGGGGCCTAGAAAATTCGCGATCGAGATCCGGCGGCCGCGCGAAACCAGATAGAGCCGCTCGATGCCGTAGTCCTCGTGCACGATCTGATCAAGATGCACCCATAGCGGGTTCGAAACCCACTCGACGATATGACCGCGATGCGTGGTGCGCCGCACCCGCAACTCAAGATGGGTGATTGAAATTTCCTCGGTGGCCAGGGCACGCCGGAAGTTGATGCGGAAAGCCCAGTAGACGGCGAGAACGTCGAGGCCGAAAAAGCCGAATACCGGCCAGGCTCCCATCATCAGGAACATCATTCCCGCGGCAAAACTGATCAGGGTCAGAACCGCCATCAGCACCATGAAACGGGTGTGGTTCAACGAACGGTGCGGCGTCAGCAGCGCCGAAAACAGCGTCTGCTCTGCGAGTTGCGGACCATCCAGGTTACGATCTAATGTCATTGGGAACCATTATATCACGATCATGTCGAAAAACACTCGCCGCACCTTTGCAACGCTGGGGTCCGTTCGCGCGCGGCCTGCCGGACCTGAAAAGGTGCCTCCGGCGGATCCGCGGCAGCAAAAATCCGGTGCGGCGAAATCGAGGCAGGACCCGGCGGCAAAAAAGCAGCGAAAGCCGGCCCTGACGTCGGGGACGAAAGCCGCCGTCCGAACCGATCAGCCTGCCGCCAAGCCGCCTGTCAGGCCTGCGCGCGGGTCGGCGACGCGCAAACCGTCGCTCAGACCCTGGACGCCAGCCGAAGTCAGGGAAGCCTTCGAGCGTTTCCGCAAAGCCAATCCCGAGCCCAAGGGCGAGCTCGAACATCTCAACCCCTACACGCTGCTGGTCGCGGTGGTGCTGTCGGCTCAGGCGACCGACGCCGGCGTCAACAAGGCAACTCGCGCGCTGTTCGCTGTCGCCGACACACCCGCCAAGATGCTGGCCCTCGGCGAGGAAAAGGTCCGTGATTACATCAAGACCATCGGGCTTTATCGCAACAAGGCGCGGAATATCATCGCGCTCTCGGAAAAACTGCTCACGGACTTCAACGGCGAAGTCCCGCGCAGCCGCGCCGGAATCGAATCGCTGCCTGGCGCGGGCCGCAAGACCGCAAACGTGGTGCTCAACATGGCTTTCGGGGAGCACACCATGGCGGTTGATACCCACGTTTTCCGCGTCAGCAACCGTACCGGCTTGGCGCCCGGCAGAACGCCGCTCGAGGTCGAGCTCGGACTTGAGCGCGTGGTCCCCGACGAGTTCATGCTGCATGCGCATCACTGGCTGATCCTGCACGGACGCTATACCTGCCTCGCGCGGTCGCCGCGCTGCGCAGTTTGCCTGATTAATGACCTCTGCCGCTGGCCGGAAAAGACGATCTAGTGTCCCGATTCCGAAGTTCGTATACCCTTGCAGCAACCTCTGATGCGAACTTCGGAATCAAAGGGACACTAGCAACTTTATGATTCTAGTGTGGTTTAGGTTCAGAAGTTCGCTTGACGGACTTGATTGAGCACTGAAGCGAACTTCTGAACCACCACACTCGTGACCTTCCGCTTCTGATGCCATCAGAAGCGGCTCGGAATTTTGACGGGACGCGGTTTCTTCACGCGAACCGGTATCCCGGGTCGAGGCCGAGACATGCTTTGCTCGAAAACCGCTATAAAATCTGTTTCGACCGGTTGGACCAGTATCGCTTATCTTTTTGTTTGAGCATGGATCTTTTCCGAAAACCGGTTTCCACTTTTCGGGATCATGCTCGAGCTCAGACAACTCATGCGAGACCGCATAGCCGCGAACGCCTGAAGCGACCTGGCAAAAACCGGAAAACGCCTCGATCGCTCGCCCGCCGGATACAGAAACAAACTCAGAAACTCAGAATATGTTTCTTCTAAAACAGCGTGTCTCTAAGTGCTCAGCTTCAAATGCTCAGCTTGGCCGAGGCCATCAGGATGTCGCTGGTCGCCTGCCGGGTGCGGTTGGCCAGTTCGTCGCGAAGGCGGCGGGCGGCGGCGGGATCGCTGTCGAGCACGCGCAGGAACAGGGTGCGCGGAATGCGGATCACCATCGAATATTCCAGCGCGACCGCCGTCGCCGGGCGCGCCATCGGAACGATCAGTGCCAGTTCGCCCACCAGCGCGCCGCGCCCGGCGATGACTTCCCTCTCGCCGCCGTCCCCGACACAAATGCGAAAGCCGCCGTCCTGAACGACGTAGCCTGCGTCCGCGTCGTCGCCGGCGCGAAACAGGATCGAGCCGCGGGCGAACTGTTGTTGCTCGGCTCCGATGGCGAGCACGCGCAACGCCTCGGCTCCCAGCAGGCGCAGGGTCGGGACGCGCTCAAGCAGGACCACGTCATCGTCGATCGACATAGAGGACCAGTCGGCGATCCAGGCCGGAATCGCCTGAAAAACTGTTGTGACGAGAGCGGATACGAATTGTCAGCCTCGAGTCCGGTTCAACTGCGTTGAACCAGACTCGTCGCTTATCTTTTTGTTTGAGCATGATCTTTTTCCGAAAACCGGTTTCCACTTTTCGGGATCATGCTCTATAGCGTTTTCGATCGAAGTGGAATCCGGTCTGCGTGGAGAAAACGCCCCAGATCAAGAACCTGGAGTCTTTCACGGAAGCGGTGGAAGACAACGATGAAGGACCCTAAAGCATGATCCCGAAAAGTGGAAACTTTCGGACAAGATCATGCTCATTCGAAAGGATAGCGCCGGAGCTTGACTCAACTCGGTTGAACCGGACGCATCACGGCACCAGTTTATAGCCACCGGCTTCGGTGACCAGAATCTCCGGGTTGGCGGCGTCTTTCTCGATCTTCTGGCGCAGCCGGTAAATGTGGGTTTCCAGCGTGTGGGTGGTGACGCCGGAATTGTAGCCCCAGACTTCCTGCAGCAGCGTCTCGCGCGACACCGGCATCTGCCCGGCCCGGTACAGGAAACGCAGGATCGCGGTCTCCTTTTCAGTCAACCGCACCTTCTTGGCGGTGGCGGTCGTGAGCATCTTGGAGCCGGGCCGGAAGCTGTAGGGGCCGACCGAAAACACCGCGTCCTCGCTGGCCTCATGCTGACGCAGCTGCGCGCGGATGCGCGCCAGCAGCACCGCGAAGCGGAACGGTTTGGCGATATAGTCGTTGGCGCCGGATTCGAGGCCCAGAATCGTGTCGGAATCGGTGTCGTGTCCGGTGAGCATGATGATCGGCGCCTTGAAGCCGCCCTTGCGCAAGCTGCGCACCACCTCGCGCCCGTCGGTATCGGGCAGGCCGACATCCATCAGCACGAGATCGGGCGAATGGGCCTTGGCGGCGCTGGCGCCCTTGGCGCCGGTATCCACGGCGGAAGCCTCGAATTCCTCGTGCAGCGACAGTTGCTCCACCAGCGTGTCGCGCAAGTCGCAGTCGTCGTCCACGATCAGGATTTTACGGGCGTTGGCCATCGATGCGATCCTCCTGGCGGCGGGAACAGGCGGCGGCGACGAACCACCTTGCGGGGTGTGCCACCTTCACTGGGTCGTGTAAGTCGTGCGTCCGGACGTATGACAGTTGCAGCGATTCATCTCCCGAGGGAGTCTACTCCAGAACCGGCGGGAATTTGGGTGAATGTTCCTGTAAAATCTGCAGGTTCCTATATCCGGACAGCAGCGCAAGCGAGACCCCCTCATTCCATGCAAAACTTTGGATTATCAACGTCTTGCACGACACATTCCCGTGATCGGCCGCTCGCCTCCATTCGTGTCCGCGCTGCGGCCGGCCGGCCGCAGCGGGGCTGGCTGATCGCGGAAGGCCGGGCGTTTCCAGTGGCGATCGGCCGCGGCGGTATCCGCGCCGACAAGCGCGAGGGCGATGGCGGCACCCCGAAGGGAGTTTTCCGGCCTCTCCGGCTGTGGTGGCGATCCGACCGGCATCCGCGGCCGCGGACGTTTCTGCCGGCCCGCGCGATCATGCCGACCGATGCTTGGTGCGAGGATCCCGCCGACCGCCGCTACAACCGGCCGATCCGGCTCATGGCCGCGACGGGCGGCGACCGCCTGACGCGCGACGATCATCTCTACGACTTTATTATCGAGATCGATCACAATACCTGTCCCCGCATCGCGGGGCGTGGCAGCGCCGTGTTCCTGCATCTGGCCCGCGACAATTTCGGGCCAACGGCGGGATGCGTGGCGATGACGCGGCCCGCGATGCTGCGGTTGTTGCGGCGGATCGGGCCGCAGACGCGGATCGAGATCGGGTGACGTTAAAGGGCGGTGAGCTTTCTTCCTTCTCCCCTTGCGGGAGAAGGTGGCATGGACGAAGTCCATGACGGATGAGGGGTCCGGAGGCGCGAAGACAGCCCTCACCCGCCTTCGCTTCGCTCAGGCACCCTCTCCCACAAGGGAAAAGCGAAACTACCGCGCCCCGAAAATCGCCGAGCCGATCCGCACATGGGTCGCGCCGAGCGCGATCGCGACGCCGAAGTCCGCGCTCATGCCCATCGACAGCCGGGTGAGTCCGTTGCGTCTGGCGATCTTGGCGGTGAGCGCGAAATGCGGCGCCGGCGCGTCATCCACCGGCGGGATGCACATCAACCCCGCGATCGCAAGGCCATAGGTGTCGCGGCATCGCGCGATGAAGGCGTCGGCGTCCGCCGGCGCGACGCCGGCCTTCTGCGGCTCCTCGCCGGTGTTGATCTGAACGAACAGATCGGGCCGTCGGTTCTGCTTTCCGATCTCTTTGGCCAGCGCTTCGCAAAGGCTCGGGCGGTCGACCGAATGGATGGCGTCGAACAGGGCGACAGCCTCCTTCGCCTTGTTGGATTGCAATGGGCCGATCAGATGCAGCGCGATGCCGGGATGCGCGGCCATCAAGGCAGGCCACTTGCGCTGGGCCTCCTGCACGCGATTTTCCCCGAAAACCCGCTGCCCGGCGGCGATCACCGGCGCGATCGCCTCCGCGTCGAAGGTTTTCGATACCGCCATTAGCGTCACCGAGGACCGTTCGCGCCGCGCATCCCGGCAGGCGCGCACGATCTCGGCTTCCACCGCGGCAAGACCGCCTGGCAGCGGAGCGGTTGCGGATGCGTCGTCTGTGGTCATTGGTGCTCCGCCTATCTCCCCGCCGGGATCGCGAGGCCGCGCTGCACCGCCGGCCGCGCCAGCCCCCGCTCCAGCCAGGCTGCGACATGGCGGAAGCGATCGAACGCGACGAGCTCGCGTGCGCCGTAAAATCCGATCAGGTTGCGCACCCAGCCGAGCATCGAAATATCCGCGATGGTGTACTCGTCGCCCGCAAACCACCGATGGGTCGACAGATGCGCGTCCATCACCCCGAGCAGCCGCTTCGATTCCGCCACATAGCGGTCGCGCGGCCGCTTGTCCTCGAAATCCTTGCCGGCGAACTTATGGAAAAAGCCCACCTGCCCGAACATCGGCC
>JBIQHO010000103.1:0-6757 GCA_044508545.1 Bradyrhizobiaceae bacterium
TCGTTCGAAGGCGAAGGCTCGCAGCAGTTCCGCATCCTGCGCGCGGTGAAGAACCGTTTCGGTCCCACCGACGAGATCGGCGTCTTTGAGATGACCGGGCTCGGCTTGCGCGAGGTGTCAAATCCGTCAGAACTGTTCCTGTCGGCGCGCGATCTCGGCAGTCCGGGCACCGCGGTGTTCGCGGGCCTCGAAGGCACCCGCCCGGTGCTGGTGGAGTTGCAGGCGCTGGTGGCGCCGACCGCGCTCGGCACGCCGCGGCGCGCCGTGGTCGGCTGGGATTCGAACCGGCTCTCGATGGTGCTGGCGGTTCTCGAAGCCCATTGCGGGGTCAAGCTGTCGGGTCATGACGTCTATTTCAATGTCGCAGGCGGCCTGCGCATCAGCGAGCCCGCCGCCGATCTCGCCGCGGCGGCTGCGCTGGTGTCCTCGCTGACACATGCCCAATTGCCGACCGACGCGGTGTATTTCGGCGAGATTTCGCTGTCAGGCGCGGTCAGGCCGGTGGCGCAGACCTCGGCGCGGCTAAAGGAAGCAGCCAAGCTCGGATTCGGCCGCGCCGTGCTTCCCGAATCAGCCCGCGGCGACATCGGCGGCGATGCCGGCCTGACGCTTGATACAGTCGCCGGATTGACGACGCTGGTGGCGGATATCGCCGCGCGCGGACAAGGCCATCCCGCCAGGGCCACCGCCCCGGAGAAAAATGCCACACCGCCCGGATTCCGTCGCCAGAACGGCTAAAGCGGGCGTGACCTCCGCATCGGCCGCCGCTATACATTCGGCGCGGCCGCAAGGCCGACGATATGTTGCGCGAAGGTCCTTGCGGGACGTGTCATATGACCGTCAGCCTGGACCGGCAGTGAGACGCCGATTCGGTTACCTGGATTTACGACCCGACCTGGATTTACGAGCGGACCTGAACAGCCGATGCCGATAACCATCCTCGACCTCGTTCTGCTCGCCGTGATGCTGATTTCGGGCCTGCTCGCGATGATCCGCGGCTTCATGCGCGAAATCCTGTCGATCGCATCCTGGGGCATCGCCGCGCTGGCGACGCTCTACTCGTTCCAGAAACTGTTGCCGTTCGCCAAGACCTATATCGAAAGCGAGACGCTGGCGGCCGGGGCCGTGATCGGCGGCGTTTTCATCGGCACCCTGATCGTGGTTTCGATCCTCACGACGCGCATTTCCGACATGGTTCTCGATTCGCGGATCGGCGCGCTCGACCGCACCCTGGGTTTCCTGTTCGGGCTCGCGCGAGGTCTGCTGATCGTCGTTGTTGCCTTTCTGTTCTTTACCTGGCTGGTTCCTGACAAGCAGCGGCCGGACTGGGTCACGGGCGCGAAGTCGCTCACGGTCCTCAATTCCACCGGCGTCTGGCTGCAATCGCTATTGCCGGACGATCCCGAGAACACCATCTTAAACAAACTCAAGAAGAATAAACCCGACGCGGATCAATCGGATACGGAACCGGCACCTCCCGGCTCCGACGGCTATTCCAAGCCTGCCCGAGACGGCCTGCAAAAGCTGATCGACGGCAAACCGGCGGAACACTAGGGCTACTCAGGCTTTGACGGAATCAAAGTCGGGCTCCGGCTCGACGTTTGACGCGAACCGGTAACTACTTCGCTCGAAAATGCTATAGTGCGAGGCGCAATGGACTGTCAGCAGAGCCCTTCCAGTGACGCGCGTGAGCCGGATTTCGATCCGGAGTTTGATCCCGACGGCGACACGCTCCGCGAGGAATGCGGTGTGTTCGGCATCTTCGGCCATCCCGACGCCGCCGCCATCACTGCGCTCGGTCTCCACGCTCTCCAGCATCGCGGCCAGGAAGCCGCCGGCATCGTCACCTTCGACGGTCAGCGATTCCACTCCGAACGCCGCCTCGGTCTCGTCGGCGACACCTTCTCCCGCCGCGCGGTGATCGAAGGTCTTCCCGGCAGCGCGGCCATCGGCCACACCCGCTACTCCACCACAGGCGGCACCATCCTGCGCAACGTGCAGCCGCTGTTCGCAGAACTCAATGCCGGCGGATTCGCGGTCGCCCACAACGGCAACCTCACCAACGGGCTGACGCTGCGCCGCGAACTGGTGAGCAACGGCGCCTTGATGCAATCGACCTCCGACACCGAGGCGATCCTGCATCTGGTGGCGCAGTCCCGGCGCGGCCGTTTCATCGAGCGCTACATCGAGGCGCTCCGGGCCATCGAGGGCGCCTACGCGCTGGTATCGCTGACCAACAAGAAGCTGGTCGGCGCGCGCGACCCGCGCGGCATCCGTCCGCTCGTTCTCGGCGAACTCGACGGCTGCCCGATCCTGGCGTCGGAAACCTGCGCGCTCGACATCATCGGCGCGAAATATGTCCGCGACATCGAACCCGGCGAAATCATCGTCTTCCATCGCAAGGACGGGACCATCCAGACTGAAATCCACAAGCCGTTTCCGCCGATGCCGCCACGGCCCTGCATTTTCGAATACATCTATTTTTCGCGGCCGGATTCGATCGTCGGCGGCCGTTCGGTCTATGAAGTGCGCAAGGCGTTCGGCGCGCAACTGGCCCGCGAGAGCCACGCCGAGGTCGACGTGGTGGTGCCGGTGCCCGATTCCGGCGTGCCTGCCGCGCTCGGCTACAGCCAGTTCTCCGGCGTGCCGTACGAACTCGGCATCATCAGAAACCACTATGTCGGCCGCACCTTCATCCAGCCGGCTCAAAGCGTCCGCGAACTCGGCGTGCGCATGAAGCATTCGGCCAACCGCGCCGCGATTGCGGGTAAACGCATCGTCCTGATCGACGACTCGCTGGTGCGCGGCACCACCTCGAAGAAGATCGTGCGCATGATGCGCGATGCCGGCGCCACGGAGGTGCATTTCCGTCTTGCCTCGCCGCCGATCATCCATCCCGATTATTACGGCATCGACTTGCCGGACCGTAACGGACTGCTGGCCGCGACCCACAGCCTCGAGCAGATGCGCGACATCATCGGCGCGGATTCGCTGGCCTTCCTCTCCATCGACGGTATGTACCGCGCCATGGGCGAGCCGGGACGCGACCCCGCGAATCCGAGATATTCCGACCACTGCTTCACCGGCGCCTATCCCACCAGCCTCACCGACCACACCGACGTCGAACCCCAGCCGCACCAACTGTCGCTGCTCGCGGAGGCGAGCTGACCCGAGCGCGTTAGAGCGTTTTCAAACGAAGTGGCTACCGGTTCGCGCCGCCGCTTCCCGCCGATCGCGCCAGCCATATCGTGTGGCCGCCGCATGCTGCGTCTTCGGCAACGTGGTCGACCACATCAAATCCGTTGCCGCGCAGCAACGCCCGATATTCATCGGGATCGAGACTGGCGTGGTACAGCGCCTCGCCCTGATACGATCCGACCGCCTCACCCGCACGCGGGCCGCTGGTGAACATCAGCGCGCATCCTTCCGCTGCATGCGCGGCAAAGATCGCAAACATCGCCCGCTGATCGGGTTGTGCGAGATGAAAAAAGCTGTCCCACGCGAGAATGCCGCCAAATCGGCGGCCGAGCGCGAGATCGCGCATATCGGCAACGACCCACGACTGCTCCGGGAAGCGCTTCCGGCAAATCGCGATCATCGTCTTCGACGAATCGATGCCGGTCACGTTATGCCCGGCAGCGATGAGATAACGCGCGATCGGCTCGCCCGATCCGCAACCGACATCGAGGATGTCCGCTCCGGCGCCTGCGATCGCGCGAAATCGGTCAAGCCAGCCGCGTTCGAACAGGCTCCTGCCGCGCTCGCGATCGAAGGTCCGCGCATGACGTTCGTAGAGATCGACAATCCGTTCCGAGGATACAGTCATCGATAAATCTCCGGCCTGGAGCGATTTCGAGCAAAGCATGTCCTCTGGTCCTGACCCGAGGATGGAATCGGTTGGCGTAAAGAAAACGCGTCAAATCAAAATCATAGAGCCCCGCTTCTGATGCCATCAGAAGCGGGGCTCTAGAGTTGGCGGACCATGAAGGCCGCAGCATTGCCGTAGCCGCTCAGATTCCGCGCGAGTGCGGCGTCCCGAAATTTAACGAGCGCGGTCTTGCGGAAGCCGTGCCGCCCCCAGAAACCCGCGGAGCCATTGACCGCCACCAGCGACGCGGTGGCGAGCTTTTCCCTGCCCGCCTGCGCGAGCATCCAGGCGACCGCCATCGCCGCCGCGCCGGTCCCACGCAATTCGGGCAGCAATGCGATGTCATGGATGTAGTAGGTCTCCGGGTGGCGGGGTAACATGCCAAGCCGTGAATTCAACGCTGGAGGATCCAGGGCTCGCCAGGGATGGCTGATGGCATACCCGGCGATGGCCCCACCCCGGCGGAAGACGAGACAGCCGGCCGCGTAGAGCCGGAGCCGCTCGGCGAACACCTCCGCGTCCTCCGGAAAAGCGGGATGGACCTTCTCCGCGATTGTCCGGACCAGCGGCAGGTCAGCGGCCGCCATCGGTCGCCATTGTCCTTTGGCTTCGCCAGATAATTCAGGCATAAGGCGCACAAACTCCCCTGCTTCCCATCCTGATGATCCGGTTCTAACATTCGCATCCCGTTTCAGCAGGTTCTTTTGTCAATCCGCCCCGCCAGCACAAAGCATTCCGGTCCATGACAAAACCACTCGCCTCCCGTATCGCGCTCGTGACCGGAGCTTCGCGCGGCATCGGATACGCCACCGCGCGCGCTCTCGCAAAAGCCGGGGCGCATGTGATCGCGGTGGCCCGCACGCAGGGCGGGCTCGAAGAGCTTGACGACGAGATCGGCAAGGACGGCGGCAGCGCGACGCTGGTGCCGCTCAATCTCACCGATTTCGACGGCACCGCAAGGCTCGGCGCCGCATTGTACGAGCGCCACGGCAAGCTCGATATTCTCGTCGGCAATGCCGGCATCGCCGGTCCCTCCTCGCCGCTCGGCCACATCGATCTGAAGTCGTGGCAGGACGTCATGGCGATCAACGTCACCGCGAATTTCCAGTTGATCCGCTGCATGGAGCCATTACTTCAGAAATCCGATGCCGGACGCGCGGTGTTCGTCACCTCCGGCGCCGCCAGCAAGGCCAACGCCTATCGCGGTCCCTATGCGGCCTCGAAGGCCGCGCTGGATACGCTGGTGCGATGCTGGGCGAACGAGACGGCCACGACGCCGATCCGGGTCAACCTGTTCAATCCCGGGCCGGTTCGCACCCGCATGCGGGCCACCGTGTTTCCCGGCGAGGATCCGATGACGCTGGATACGCCTCAACAGATTGCCGAATTCATCGTCCCGATGTGCCTTCCGTCCTGGAGCGAGACCGGCAAGCTCTACGACTACAAAAGCCGCAAGGTGATGAGCTTCCGTCCGCCGTCGGCCTGAGAACGGAAAGCGGCGCTCCGCCAGACCTGTGCACTGCCCCGTCTTGGACGGTTGCCTCACAAATGACCGGAACTTGATGCGCGATGGACCCGTCTCGATCGGGTCAGGAGCTGTCGATGCGAGCCGTTGTCGAGCGCGTGATGCGTGCCTTTACCCTCAAGAACCCGCCGCCCGGCAGCGAGGCCGATGACGCTCGCCGGAGCCCGGCTGAGTTCGCGGCGGAATTGCTGGAGAATTACACGGCGCAGCTTCTGCAACGCGCGCAGCCGCCCCGCAGCCGCTGACCGGCGTTCAGCGCGCTTTCACGGACGCGATCGAAATACGCGCTCACGACTTGCGTTTGCGCTTGTGCGCGAACGGATTGGCCTTTTCGCGAAGCGTGATGCGGATCGGCGCGCCCGGCAGGTCGAACACCTCGCGCAAGCTGTTGACGAGATAGCGCAGATAGGATTCCGGAACCGCATCCGAGCGCGAACAGAACACCACGAAACTCGGTGGCCGGGCCTTGGCCTGGGTCGCGTAGTTGAGTTTCAGCCGCCGGCCCGAGACCGCTGGCGGCGGGTTGGCATCGACCGCCTGCTGGAACCAGCGATTGAGCGCAGCCGTCGGCACCCGATGATTCCAGACGGCGTAGGCGTCCTGGATCGCCGTCATCAGGCCGTCGACCCCCTCGCCCGTCAGACCGGAGACCGCGATGACCGGCGCGCCCTTGACCTGCGGCAGCCAGTGATCGGCGTCGCGGCGCAGCGATGCGATCCCGCCCGATCCGCGCGGCATCAGATCCCATTTGTTGACGGCGATCACCAGCGCCCGGCCCTCGCGCTCGATCAGGTCGGCGATGCGCAGGTCCTGTTCCTCGAACCTGTTCTGCGCATCCATCATCAGGACGACGACTTCGGCGAACCTGATGGCGCGCAAGGTGTCCGCCACCGACAGCTTTTCGAGCTTCTCCTCGATGCGCGACCGGCGCCGCAGCCCGGCGGTATCGAAGATACGAAAATCGCGTCCTTTCCAGTTCAGTTCGACCGAAATGGAATCCCGCGTAGTGCCGGCTTCCGGGCTCGTCAGCAGCCGTTCCTCGCTGAGCAGATGATTGATCAACGTCGACTTGCCGGCATTGGGACGCCCGACGATCGCAACGCGGATCGGCCGCTGCGAGATATCCTCGGGCTCGATGATATCGTCATCGTCGAATTCCTCGGCTTCTTCGGCTGGCTCCGGCATCACGGCGCGCAACGCATCGTAGAGATCGCCCATGCCCTCGCCGTGCTCGGCGGACACGCCGACCGGGTCGCCGAGCCCCAGGGCATAGGACTCCAGCGCGCCGGCTTCGCCATGACGCCCCTCGCTCTTGTTGGCGACGAGCAGCACGGGCTTGCGCGCCCGGCGCAGGACCCGAATGA
>JBIQHO010000103.1:6767-10644 GCA_044508545.1 Bradyrhizobiaceae bacterium
GCACGACCGGCTTGTCGGCGCGGCGCGCGAAATCGGCAAAGGAGCGATCGGTCGGCGTCAGGCCCGCGCGCGCATCGAAGACGAACATCAGCGCATCCGCGGCTGCGATCGCCGCCTCGGTCTGCTCCTGCATGCGCGCGGTCAGCGAGCCGCGCGGCCCTTCGTCGAGGCCGGCGGTATCGATCACCGTGAAATCGAGGTCGCCCAGCCGCGCCTGGCCTTCGCGGCGGTCGCGCGTCACGCCAGGCTCGTCATCGACCAGCGCGAGCTTCTGTCCGACCAGGCGGTTGAACAGGGTCGACTTGCCGACATTGGGCCGGCCTATGATGGCAACAGTGAAGGACATCGGCGTTCCCTGCCCCTTAGCAGGATGTTGAAAAAGTCTCGGCGGGCATCATTTCCGGAGCGGTGTCCGGAATGACCGGAAGGTTTTTCAACAAACCTGTTAGAGCATGATCCCGACCCTGTCAGCGCTGGAAGCTGCCGCTGGGCATCGGCGCCGGAAACGGCGAGGCATCCAGTGACGGTTGCGGCGCGGCCTCCTGCTGCGGCGGCGGTTCATCCTTGGGCAGCGAGGTGGCCCGGCGATGGACCAGCCGCTTCGGCTTGCGGGGCGGCTCAGCGGCAGCGCCATCCGCGCCACCGGCTGGCGCCGGCGCGCCAGCCGATCCGTCGGCTGCCCCGGATCGCCGCGTATGCCCGGTGGTGCCAGCCGGGGGCGAGGCTGTGACGGCAGCGGTGGACTGTTCCTGCTGCTGCTGTTCGACGTTGCTCTTGTAGAGATCCTTCGGCACGCCCTGCTCGATACCCGGGACCCCGTCAGGGAAAACCGGCTCGCGCTTGCCCGGAAGTTTTTTCTTCGTATCGAGGAAGTCGAGCATATCGGACGGATCCCAATTGCTCATGCCGCCGCCGCCGCAACCGGCGAGCGCGCCGCAGAGCGAGATCAGAACAGCGGAGGCAATCAGGCGTTGCGAGCGGCGCATCGGCGGTTCTCGTTCAAAACTTGAGTTCGGCACACCTGCTCAGCTCTTCGCAACCGGCGGCAGCAGGGCTTGCAAGGCTTCGGCGCGGCTGCGCAGGCTGGACGGCGTCTGGCCGTCCGCGCTTATCATGTCGAGCCATTTTCGCGCGGCCGCCGTATCGTTGGCACGCCAGGCGGACAATGCCAGCAGTTCGCGCGCGGTGTGGCGGAAGGTCGCCTCGGGGGCTGTCGCCGGCTCCAGCCGCTGCAGCATGTTGTTGTAGGTCTCGGTATCCAGCAGCAATCCGGCGGCCCGCACGCGCGCGAGATCACGCTCCGCGCTGTCGAATCCGCTGTCGGCGACAATCGCGTCGTAGAGCTTGACCGCCTCCTTGGGATCACGCTTGCCGGCTTCGGCCGCGGCGCGAAGGAGCGACAGGTTGCGATAGCCGCGCGGCGCAGTCGCCGCCAGTTGCGTGAAGGCCGCTTCGGCTTCGGCATGCTTGTTCTGATCGGCGAGCGCCGCAGCCGCCTCGAAGGCCGAACCGGCCGCGGCGGACTTTTTGGCCTGGAAATATTCATACCCGCGCCAGCCGCCAACCGCGATAATGATCAGGACAGCGACGCCGACGATCAGCCCCGAATAGCGGGCCCAAATCTTTCCGAGCTGCTCCCGGCGCAGTTCTTCATCAACTTCGCTAAATAATTCAGACACTTGAGATTTTCCCGTCCCCGTCTTCCGCGACCCCGCGGCGCCGCTCAGCATGCACATCCCGCCGATAGCGGCGGCGATACTTTAGCGATATGGCGCTGACAAGGCAAAGCGCGCAGGATCGAGAACCGGGCAGAGGCACGCGAACTCTTTTCGAGTCTAACCCTTCGGCTTCATCGCATAAACGTGCTCGGGACCTGGAAAGGCGCGGCTGCGCACATCGCGCGCATAACCCTCGATCGCAGCCTCGATCATGGGACCAAGCTCGCCATAGCGACGGACGAATTTCGGCGCGCGTGGCGACAGGCCGAGCATGTCTTCCAGCACCAGCACCTGGCCGTCGCAGGCTGCGCTGGCGCCGATGCCGATCGTCGGGATCGCCACCTCGTTGGTAATCTTGCGCGCCAGCGGTTCTGCGACCGCCTCGATCACCATCGAGAACGCGCCGGCCTCCGCGACAGCCCGCGCATCGTCCTCGATCGGCTGCCACGTTCCCTCCTCGCGTCCCTGCGCGCGAAACGAGCCCAGCGTATTGATGGACTGTGGCGTCAGGCCGACATGCCCCATCACGGGAATGCCGCGCGCGGCGAGAAAGGCGATGGTCTCCGCCATCTTCACGCCGCCTTCGAGCTTCACCGCACCGCAGAGCGTCTCCTTGAGAATGCGCGCGGCGGAATGAAACGCCTGCTCCTTCGAGGCCTCGTAGGAGCCGAACGGCATGTCGACCACCACCAGCGCCTGTTGCGAGCCGCGCATCACCGCGCGGCCCTGCAGTATCATCATCTCCAGCGTGACGGGCACCGTGGTCTCGAAACCGTGCATCACGTTGCCAAGGCTGTCGCCGACCAGAATGACGTCGCAATAGCGGTCAACCAGCGCGGCGGTATGCGCATGGTAGGAGGTCAACATCACGATCGGATCGCCGTTCTTGCGCGCGCGAATATCGGGTGCCGTCCTGCGCTTCAAGGCCGACTGGACCGACATGCTATGCTCCAAAGGCGGGAACGCCGACGACGTAGGGATGGAAGAGAACGCCGAGCGCAATATAAAGGACGACGCCGACGGCGACCGCGATCACGTCGTTGCGAACCCCGCCGACCGGGATCGGCAGGCCGCTGGGATCGGTGCGGTGCTTGAGCGAGATGCGGTCGATCACCGCCCACGCCAGGATCGAACCGAACAGGATGATCGAGCCCAGGTCTCCGTTGGCGAGCAAATGGGCCGTCGCCCACAGCTTGACGCCGGCGAGCATCGGATGCTTCAGCTTGGCATAGATGCGGCCGCGGATATACGACGCCACCACGAGAATGACGGCGGGCAGGATCAGCGCTTCAGCGATGTGCTTCATCACGCGCGGCGGATGCCAGACGTCGATCCAGCCGGTGGCGCGGTAGTGAAAAAACCCCCAGACGATCAGCGCGACACCAGCCGCGGATATCAGCGAAAACCCGGCCTTGTAGGGGACCTCGCCGTAGGACGCGATCAACCGCGCGCGAAAATCGCGCTTGGTCGCGGCGAGATGCACGCCAAGAAAGAGAACAAGACCAGCAATCATCACCGATAGTCCCATCATTTCCTCCCTTACACGGTCTTCTTCACGTCCTTGACGCTTGAGAACACGATGCCGTCGGCGCGGTCCATCGTGTAGCCGAGATAGAACTCGTTCTTGGCGAGGTACACCGGCTCCCCGTCGACCTCGGCCGCCACTCCGGAGCCGTTCGCCGCGATGAAGGCACCAAGCTTCCTGCGATCCTCGGATGAAATCCAGCGCGCCAGTTGAAACTCGCTGACCTCGAAATCCACCGGCAGCGAATATTCGGCATCGAGCCGCGCTTTCAGCACATCAAGCTGCAGCATGCCGACCACGCCGACCAGCGCGGGCGCGCCGTCGCGCGGGCGGAACACCTGCAC
Organism: Bradyrhizobiaceae bacterium; assembly: GCA_044508545.1. Lineage (GTDB taxonomy): Bacteria > Pseudomonadota > Alphaproteobacteria > Rhizobiales > Xanthobacteraceae > Nitrobacter. Next base: position 10,355 of record JBIQHO010000103.1, read on the forward strand.
GACGCCCTCCTCCGACATCTGCTGGAGGGCGTCCTTCAGCTTCTTCGCCTTCATCGCATCGGTGAGGCGGACACGCCGCACGATCTCCGGCGCGAACGATGGCACGCCGACAAAGGTGACATCCTCGCCTTCGGTCAGGGTATCGCCGATCCGCAACGTACCGTGGTTGGGAATGCCGACGACATCGCCTGCGAATGCCTCGTCCGCGATCGCACGATCCTGCGCGAAGAAAAATTGCGGCGACGACAGCGGCATCGGCTTGCCGGTGCGCACCAGCTTCGCCTTCATGC
>JBIQHO010000104.1:0-4956 GCA_044508545.1 Bradyrhizobiaceae bacterium
ACGATCTTCGCATCGACCGCCGCCACTGTTATCGCGTTGTTGGCGATCTTCCTGACCTGATCATCATTTGCAGAGCAGAGCCCTCTTGGGCTGGCCTGCTCGGTATCGGTGTCAAGAGGACCATCAAGGATGGTCGCCAAGGTTCGCCTCCAATGCCTTGGCGACCTTTCACGACGCACAGCGCTAGCCGGCGGAGTATGTTCGCCGGTAGCGCTGGCCTAAGGCTGGTCCTGAAATTTCCCAGCGGTGATGAGACGCTGGACATCGATCAAAGGTTCAAACGCGGATGTTTCATCCGCGTGGCGGTCAATCGGCGCTCCGCAGCCGCTTCATCGTGAACTCGATCTCGCCGCCCGGAAGTTCCTGCCAGGATTCAACGGCTGACATATAGGCCGCCCCCGGCCAGCGATCGAGGAACGTTCTCGCTGTCTGGCGAGCTTGTTCTCGCGGCTGGGTGAACGTCTCTCGCGTGAATCCGTCGTCGGCCAGCGATCGGTGGCGTCCCGCTGCCATCCGATCGGCTAAATCTTTGGGGGTACGAGGCATCACCATACTCCATGCCGGATGTCCTTTAGCACTTATTCCGTCGCCGCTGTGCCGGTCCGGATTTCCGGTTCACCTTCCTTACGATTTACGATGAACCAGAAATCCTCTCTTCGTGAGGTTCGGAAAGATTCATATACGCGACAGCGGACTCGCCGCCAACACATCCGGCGGCTTGCTTCGGATACGGGCGGAACTGGGGTTGGAGACCTCGCAAATCGGGGACCCTGCTACCAGCCTCCGCGATCGATGCGGGAGTCTTCAGTGAAAAAAACCGAGACTGGCCGCAACAATAAGTCCGAACCCCATAATAAATGCGATAAGCCCGAAGCTGCCTGCGACGAGGAACAGATTGCTTGTCGGCTGCTGAGGCATTCGCTCAGCCCTGTCGTGGTCCATGATGGTCCTCCTATTTTCTTAGATTACACGCTGGTTCCAACAATGTTCCCGCAGGTTGCGAAAACCTTAGGTTGCCGGGCGGACCGGTGCTAGGGATCGCCAAAGGCTCAACGGGTCGCAATATCGCAAGTTGCCGATATCCGGTCTGTCAACGCGTGCCCATTGCGCAAAAGCCACAACGCGACGTCTTCGCCCGCGGTTCTGCGACGCGAGCCCATACTGATCTCCGCGAAGGTTTCGTCGTCAGGTGATTTGAGGCTGGTCGGGGATCGAGATCGCTCTATTATCCAAATGTGTCACATGATCGTGACGCGCTGAAGGATCGACAGCAATGGAGATTGCGCTAAGCTCTTGAGGCAAGCTCAACCTACCTTGGGAGACTTGACATGTCAGATCATAGCGAAATCGTGTACTCGACATCGGACGGGATGGATTACCCGGCGCACGAGCGGCAATTTAAGGCTTTCATCAAGATAGGGATGATCGCCGCAGGGGCCGTGGCCACCGTTGTCATTTTGTTGGGGATTTTCCTCGGCTGACACTCTGGTCGTCGTTGCGGCCGTCCCTGATTTAGTTCGCTGGCATGTGGCATAGCACATTAGTTATCTGTAGGAGTTATGTACATTTGTGTGCGGGATCCGATGCCACGCGCTATCACAAATCGTCGACATGACGCCCGTCCGGGCATGAGAAAATCCGGGCATGAGAAAATGAGGCTCCTGGCCACGCCAGGAGCGCTTCGGTTTCATCCCGATAATGAGCGCCGTGTCGCTGTCACTGTATAAAGCGTCACTGTATAAAGCGCTGTCTTTGTTAAGCGCCGTGACCCGCCAAAAGCCCCGTCGGCTTCGATCCGACGGGGCTATCTCACCGCCGGCCGTCCTGCGAACGTGGGTATAGATCAGCGGCGGGCGAAGCTGCGGTAGATTCTTTCAGATAATCCCTCCAAATGAATTCGTCGCTACGGATCGTCGAAGCGACAAACCCTCACCCTGGGAAGGTGATGGGCTATCCCGCGTACCGGTTATCGTCGTGAATGATGACGTGCGCGGCGGGTGGAATGTGCGTATGCCGGCATACGTAAAAAGAACACCACAGAAGCGAGAACCGACCTGAGAAGCAGACCGCCGAGACCGGCGGCCAGCGTCAGAAAAACCTTGAGTATGGCAGTCATTAGACCATTCCTTCTCTCGATAAGCCCGCTTTTGCATGTTTTAACTCAGCGTTGCAGCACTCCGTTCCGCGCCAGAACGAACGACCCCGTGAAGACCGGTGAACCAATCCTGTTTGCAAATGTTAGCATCCATCACCGCACGGCCCTTGGCTTCCATCGGTGACTGAGAACGCCAGTGGCGCTCCCGCCTCTTCCCAGGGAAAGGAGTGCGTCATGGGCATACGGCCGCGTTTCAAGAAGCCGTTTCAAGAGCGTCTTTCAGATTTCATTGCCGATGCCAGTGCAAAGGCTGGCTCCCTTCCGGATGGTCGGGAGCGAGATGATCTGCTCAACAAGATCGATACGGCGTATGCCGCTGCAAATCTCTACAAATGGGTAAACTCGCCGGGATTGCAGTCTCCGAAGAAGTAGAAGAAGTAGTGTTCGTCTCTATTTCGGCTTCCGGACCGGACAGGTTGGCCGGCAATGTCTCTCCTTCGAAAGGCGGCGCTGCGGCCTGAGTCCCACATGCCGCTGCGGCACGCGATAAGGAGACCTCCTTTGCGGGCCAATCATTTTTGCCTTTTTCTCGCGACGTAGGAAGGCAACCGACGCGCTGCCTGATGCGTTCCTAAGCACCGCGGTTCCTTCCTTGCGGTTAGTTCACTCGCATGAACTGCCTGTCGTTGCCGCCCACGCCACGGCGCAGCCCCTCTCGATTCTGGACGTAACCTCTCTCAATCAAGAGGCCGAAGTTTCACCGGAACGCATCGGGGGCATGCCGGTTGACACCACATGGCTAACCGAAAGGGAGTTGCTGATGACCGATCAGAGCAACCTAATCTCCAGCGATAAAGAGGCGGGCAAAGCTATCTATGGAGCGGAGGACAAGAAAATAGGTTCCATCGAAAGCGTCATGGTCGACAAGGACAGCGGGGAAATTGCCTACGCAGTCTTGAGCTTCGGCGGCTTTTTCGGTGTCGGTGACGAGCATTATCCGGTGCCCTGGAGACTGCTCAGATACGACTCCGAGCTTGGCGGCTACCGCAGCGACATAAGCGGCAACCGCCTGAAGGGAGCGCCAAAGCATGGCTCTGAGCTCTATGACTGGACGGCCCGCCGCGCGGAGCTGGACGACTACTACAACGATGTCGTGATACGCCCGGGCTAAATGACCCTGGATAGATGAGGTGCAGAGCGGTCGGGCTGAAGATCATGCCCGCCTGCTGTCAACAAAGCCTTTCTCAGGAGGAACGATGGCAAAGGAAGAAAACGGACGCATAGTCGAGACTGCAATGGAAGCACGAGGAGCTGAGCGAGGTCCCACAATACGTAACGTGCTGGTGGCGGGGACCGGGCTGGTCGTGGCGGCCTTCGTAATTGTCTATCTCGTATATTTTGCAGCCTGAGTTGACTGGGATCGATGAGACGGGTCGCCGAGCAATCGGCGGCCCTTAAGCATTGTAATAAAAGTAACTGTCGCAAAAGGCTTGCCCGGAAGCTAACACGAGCGGTTGCACATTGTAGCCATATCAGATTCACCGAATGACCGCATAAACCCCCGGCGTTCGACATTTTTGGACGATATGCTGCGCATCTACCTAAACCGGAGGGATCATGCGCGCATTTACATTATCAACAGTCGTCGCTTTGCTTGTAGCTGGATCGCCCTGGGCGGCAGCGCAAACTCCACCAGCGCCTTCGCAGTCCCAGACTTCACCGTCCCAAACGAAGTCCGGGGAAGGCATCGCGATTCGAAGCATCCAGGTTATCGATGTTGAAGAGCTGAAAGCGGATGCGCGCTCACAGGTTGAGGCTCTTGTCACAAATGCAAAGCAGGAAGAGATCAAATCCCTGCGGGCCTCCATCGACGCGATTCCACAGGCCGTTTCAGCGCTAAAGGCAAAAGGTCGCAGCTCGGCCCAGGTTGTCGCCGTCAATATCGACAAGGAAGGCGTTCTGACCATGTTTACGAAGAAGCCCACCTGACCAGGTGACATCGTTTACAAAGACCGCCCAGCTTTTTGAGCAGCATAGGAACAGCCATGAAACTTAACGCGACGCAGGTGCAGCAGACCCTGAACCAGATGGATGCACAGGTTCTTCCGGACGATCATCCGGCAGCTCGTAAATTGAGCGAGGTGTTCGGTGACCACACCTTCTTTGTTGACGGGACCGGCCTGAAGGTTCTGGAATCCACAGGGCCGGTGGCAGCGGAAGCTCAAACGGGTTCGGTAGTCAGTCTCGCCGATTGGAACGATGAAAAGTTCAGCAGCTTGAAGCCACACGACCCGACGCTAACGGGCACGGTGATCGTCCTGGGACCGTCGAAACAGTGATGGGACTGCCGGTCTCGTTCCTACCGCCGCTTCTTCATTCATGTTTGGCATGTTTGGCTTGACTACCTCGCCCAGTCGATCCGCAGGCCATCCGTACGACAACCAGATGTTGCTCATTGGACCAGCTGTGTTAAACAACACTTCTAACGATCAATAGGAGTGCTGATTTGTCTAAGAAGACAAAGACTATCCGCCGCGAGTGGACTAAGGACGACGTGAAAACCCTGAAGTCACTTGCAAAGCAGAAGGCCGGTGTCACGAGGATTGCAAAAACGTTGAAGCGCACTCCCGGCGCAACGGCAGCGAAAGCTCATATACTCGGAGTATCGCTAAGCACGCAGTAGTGCGTCGTCCCGCGCCGTCTCCTTGCACCCACCGCTGATCGCCAGGCGCTGCATGTTGGCATTTAGCGGGACCGTTGGTGATCCTGCCGGCGGTGAGTTCACTGACGCGAGTTCACTGACGCGAGTTCACTGACGCAAGTTCACTGACGCAAGTTCACTGACGCAAGTTCACTGACGC
>JBIQHO010000104.1:5056-10643 GCA_044508545.1 Bradyrhizobiaceae bacterium
AGTTCACTGACGCAAGTTCACTGACGCAAGTTCACTGACGCAAGTTCACTGACGCAAGTTCACTGACGCGGGTGTGTCGCGACTCGCCTGGTGTGGGTGCCGGGCGATGAGGCGCAGGCCGGTCGGTGAAAGGCGATGCCGGACAAAGAAAAATTTTGCCGGAGCGTGTGTGCAGGTAACGGCTTTCGCTCACTTCTGAGGCAAGTTGGGCCGCTTCCGGATATGGTCCATAGGGCCTGTTTCAACTGCGTTGAATCAGGCGTCGCTTACCGGAACACTTCCCGTCTCGCGCGGTTACCTAAAATCTCGGGGGCGTAAGGCCAGCCGACATGACCCTATTCCTGAGCAAAGTTCTGGTTCCAATCGCGGTGGCCTCTGTCGTCATCGTATTGCTGATGGGTCTGATCAACATGATGCGCGGCGGCAGCCCCAGCCGCTCGCAGAACCTGATGCGAATGCGCATCCTCATGCAGTTCATTGCGATCGTCATCACCATGACGACGATCTGGATGATGGGAGGACAGCAATAGGTCGCGGGCGCCCTGCCGGGAATGTCACTCCGCCCCCTGCGCATTACTTTGTCCGGCGCACGGAGGGGGACAGCCCATCTCCGTCTCGATGGTAAAGCAGCCGTTTCTTTTTGGCTGGCAACCGCCTGTTGTCCGATCCGGATAATTTTAGGCGTCAGTGAAAATTGATCTCAGCACTTTTTAGCTATGTTCAGGCGTCGGCTGGAGATCGGTACAATGCCTGCGCTGCTCGAAGACCACGGATTGCCCCTTGTCCAATTGAAAGAGCGGCGTCGTGACTTGATAGTCGCGCTGATGGGACAACACGGCCCACTGTCGAAACAACAGATTGCGGAAATCGCCTCCATCCAAAGTGCGATCGTTGCCTTTGAGGCGGTTCTCGACGACCTGGACGCCGAGGCGGAAGTCGCTTTACGAAACCGCGCGGCATAGTCCCTGGCTCCGACAACTGCATCCAGTCGTTTACCGGCCATTCACCATGGGAATCCGACCTCAGCTTGAGAGGGCGAGAGGCGGGCACGTTTCGCCGTCATCTCCAAGCCGTGGTGAATCGGAGGAGGTGTGGCGCGGCGCGCGCTGTGTGTATCGGGGCGGGCGAGCGCCGAAGGGGCGCTCGCCCGTACCCGTGAAGCGAAAAACGCTAGCCGCAAGAACAGCTCTGCTCCTCTTTGAGGTCGGCGGCGGCTTCAGTGCGTGCGCCGTCGGCTACCTTCGACATCGACTGAACGGTTGGATTCTTGTTGAACGGGCAAGGACCCGTCGAACCGATCGTTGAATCGGAGAAATAGGTCCGTGTCTGGTTGATCCAGGGACCGTTGCCGGTGCCGAATGGCGACCAAGTCCAGTAGGACCACCCGAAGAGCGCGCCGTTGCAGCACCCTTCGTAACTGCGACGGAAGGGAGACCAACTGAACCTGGTGCGCCAGGGAAGGAAGTCATATCGGTACTTTACTTCTGTTTTCGTCTTCCTGCAGGGATAGGGGATGAAGCCCCACTTCCAGCACACGCCCCAGTAACGAACCGTGATTGTCTCCCGCATTCCGCAAGTCATGGCATTTCTCCTCTTTTGAGGCGAGACCCTGTTGGTCTCCCATGACGTGCATGATGAAGCTCTCCATCGGCCTGCACCGTGAGGTGTATCACACAGACTCGAAACCCACAGAACGAACGGATTTAACGAGTTGCATCATTGAACTGGCAAGATGTTGATCGCCGGGAGCAAGCGTAAAGGGTCCGCGTTGAGGAGTGGACCGCCACCGCAGCTCCAACCGCCGGTTTGGATGCGCCATGGTGTTCGTCTCGATCCGGCCGGACATTTCCGGGCAAGGCGGGAGCCTCGACCCGTCTTATGATTGGTTATGATTGTTCTTTGGTTTTCCAACCTTTAAGAGTCTGTCATGCGCACGCTCCAACGCATGGTCGATTTTGTAAAACGCCAGTTTTCTTCAGAAGACGACAAGCAAATTTTATTTGGCTTTTTTCTAGCCATTGCTTTTGGTTTTGCGATCGTCATCGTACGCCGATGGTTGAGCTAGGACGACGCTTGTCGGAGACACTCACAAGAGTGCGCGCCTCTGCCTCCCAAAGGCTGACAGCCCGCCGGCGGCCGGGACGGTCGGCAGGCGCCATGCCGTTGGTTACGGGTGGACGCGAATGCTGGAGCGGGACCCTTGAAAACGCTGCGGTTTTTAGTCGCGGCCAGCGTCCTGCGTCGCCGGCTGCGAGCCCGATTGTTCTTGATCGCGTAAAATTGGTGTTTATCCTTGCCGCCGACGTATCGTTGTTGGCTCCTGAAAAAGAACGAACTTAATGCTGACCATCATATTCGGCGTCGTCGGACTCGTTTTGAGCTTCGGATTTTCCGTTCCGCCAGAACTCTCGATGCTTCGGCTGGTAGCGCCGGTGGGAGTGATGGCGGGATATCAAGCTGGCCAGCTCGTCGGCAGGTTCGTTAGGCCGCGCCCCAAAAGATTCCTGACCTTGTTCGTGAGCGCGATCTTTTGCGTTTACTTTGCGTTTGCTTATATCCAGACGTCGGGTTTGGGATCAGCGGACACGTCGGACATCGTGAATCTGGGCGTGCTCCTCGGCCTGTCTTTTTTCTGGCTGGGATTCTTGTTGCCCTTCACGCGTGCTCCGAAGGAAATCATGAACCTGTTGTCGAGGGCGCGCGCACGTTCCCGGGATTAAGCGGCCCGACGGGCAGGGCTGACCAAAATCCGAAATCCGCCCCGGCGTGACGCAAGGCATCGTCTGCGAGGTATTCGCGGCGGTCGCAGGTGCCATGTGTCCAGGACCAAAAATTAGGCCCGGTTCCCTCTTACATAATCAAATGTCAGGCTGTATAAGATATATAGAAAATGTATCATTGAGTGCCGCGATGTTGAATTTACAAGTTCTGTAAGGCACCGAAAACTTCCGCTCGCGACTTCGTCTGGTTTCCCGCCCGGGGCGCGGAAACCGCACGATCATGATTTCGATACGCAGGCCGATTTGCGGTGCTCCGATCACGCCGGAGCCCCGGAACGGTCAGTTCAGCAAAATGAAAGGCATGGCTATGGAAGGTATGGGCAAGGGTCGTATCGTTATTTTGATAGCGTTGGTGACCATACTCTTTGGTGCAGGCGTTTGGGCGATCACATTCTGGAATGAAACCTCCGGCGTCGAGATGAGCAAACACGGCTGGATCGCGCTCGGCCTTGGCACGTTCTTTTCACTTGTCATCGGTTGCGGATTGATGGCGCTGATGTTCTTCAGCAGCCGCAGCGGGCATGATGAGGCGGCCGATCCGTTCAGGAAACACAACCCGCCTTCGACGTAACCCTTCGAGTGGTCAGGCGCTTGCCTCGGTTTTGAAATCAAGGCCGATGTCGAGAATGCCGACGCTATGGGTCAGCCAGCCGATCGAAATCAGATCGACGCCGGTTGAGGCGATCGACGGCGCTGTCGCCGGCGTAATGCGGCCGGAGGCTTCGGTCACTGCCCGGCCGGCGACCATCGTGACGGCTTCCCGGAGCGTGTCCGGGGTCATGTTGTCCAGCAGCACCGCATCGACGCCCTGATCGAGTGCCTCGCGCAGTTGATCGAGCGTGTCCACCTCCAGCTCGATCTTCACCAGATGTCCGACGCAAGCCTTCGCGCGCTTCAGCGCCTCGGTGACGCTGCCGGCGATGGCCACGTGGTTGTCCTTGATGAGGACGGCATCGTCGAGGCCGAACCGGTGGTTGCTGCCGCCGCCGACGCGAACCGCGTATTTTTCCACCGCGCGTAAACCGGGCGTTGTCTTGCGGGTGCAGACGATCTTCGCTTTATAATCCTGAACCGCGGCGACCACCGACGCTGTCGCCGTGGCGATTCCGCTCAGGCGGCACAGGAAATTCAGTGCGACGCGCTCCGCTGTCAGAATGCCTCGCGCGGGGCCGGACAGGGTCGCGATTACGTCGCCCGGCTCGACGGTTGCGCCATCATCGTGCGCGGCGCGCATCTCGATCGCCGGATCAATGAGCTGGAAGGCGAGCCGCGCCAGATCGAGCCCGGCGACGGTTCCTCGCTGCCGGGCGACCACGAGGGTTGTCGCCCGGCAGTCGACCGGTACGACCGCATCGGTCGTGAGGTCGCCCGCGCGGCCAATGTCTTCAAGCAGGGCCGCGCGAACCAGCGGTTCGATCAGGACGCGCGGAAGAGCCGGGGAGGGCATCGTGTTCCTTAGCTGACGGGATCGGCGACGTAGTTTTGTGCTGCGTCGAGCGCATCGCACAGGCGCAGCGTCGTTCGCGTCGCGCGGGTTGCATGTTCGGGAAAGTCGGTGCGCGCATGTGCGCCGCGGCTTTCCTCGCGACGAAGCGCGGCGGTCACGATCATCAAGGCGACGATCGCCGGATCGCTTGCGGCGTGCTGCGAGGCCGCAAGCGGTAACAAAGCGCGCGCGGCTGCCCGCAATTTTTCTCCGTCGCGCAGCACCCCGGCGGCGCGCGACAGGATCGGCCGGATCAAGGCGGGATCGCTGCTGCTGATGCGCCCGGCGGGTATTCTGGCGGCCTGCCGCCTCACAGACGGCGTGCCGGCGATGTCCTGCGCGACAAAACCACCGCATACCACCGCCTCGAGCAGCGAGTTGCTCGCCAGCCGGTTCGCGCCATGAAGACCCGTGCAGGCGACTTCGCCACACGCCCAGAGACCGTCGATCGACGTCCGTCCGCGTCTGTCGACGGCAATTCCACCCATGTGATAATGCGCGGCCGGACGGACCGGGATCGGTTGCGCTGCGGGATCGATTCCTGCCTCGCGACAGAATGAGGTGATCGCCGGGAAACGCCGGGCGAAGTCGATCCCTCGCAAGTTCCGCGCATCGAGAAAAACGCGGTGGCCCATCGCCATGTGCCGCCACACGGCGCGCGCGACGACGTCGCGAGGCGCAAGCTCGGCGCCGGGCATGTACGCCATGAAGCGATCGCCTTTTTCATCAATGAGGATCGCCCCTTCGCCGCGCACGGCCTCGCTGATGAGTTTCAGCGGGAAGGAGCCGGTGTCGAGCGCGGTCGGATGAAACTGGATGAATTCGAGATCGGCCATGAGCGCGCCGGCCCTTGCCGCGAGTGCGAGGCCCTGGCCGCACGATCCTGCCGGATTGGTCCCGTGGAGAAACAGCCCGCCGACGCCTCCGGTCGCGATGACGACGCGGTCGGTGGCGAAAGCCACGGGATCGCGGTCGGTCTGGCACACGACCCCTCTCACCGTATTGTCCTCGACGATCAGTCGCTGCGCGCGGGTCGCCTCGCACACGGTGATCGAAGGTGTCTCGTAGACCCGGCGGGCGAGGGTGCGGATGATATCGCGTCCGCTCGCGTCCCCTCCCGCATGGACGATCCGGCGGCGTGAATGGGCCGCTTCAAGGCCGAGCGCGAGGTTGCCGGCGGCGGTGCCGAGGAACGTCCTGCGGTTCAGCTCCGACATGATCTCTGCCCCTCTCACTTCGGTACGAACTGGCGAAACGAGGACGACGGATCGACCACCGGGCCCCGGCCCGGTCGCCGGCAATGACCGGCGGTTCCGGCGCC
>JBIQHO010000105.1:0-10586 GCA_044508545.1 Bradyrhizobiaceae bacterium
CAAGAGGCGCTTTCCTCACACGCGACGAGAACAGAAACAGTTACCCCAGCTAACTCGTCAAGAAGGCAACCGGAAAAGGCGCTCGATGGAGCGCCTTTTTTATCGATCCGTAGCGGATGGAAAAGCTTAGAGCCTTTCCGCTTCTGATGGAATTAGAAGCGGAGCTCTGTGTTTTTGATTTGACGCGTTTTCTTTACGCGAACCGGTAGCCACTTCGCTTGAATAGTTTCAGTTGAGCGACGGGTTGCGCGGACGATAGCCGCCGGATTTGTCCTTGATGAAAATCTCGGCCACCTGCGAATGCCGGATCGGCTCGCCGGAGTCGTCAGGCACAAGGTTCTCCTCGGACACGTAAGCTACGTATTCGGAATCCGCGTTTTCGGCGAGCAGATGGTAGAACGGCTGGTCCTTGTGCGGCCGGACATTCTCCGGGATCGAGAGCCACCATTCCTCGGTATTGTTAAAGACCGGATCGATATCGAAAATCACGCCGCGGAACGAAAAAACCCGGTGGCGAACGATCTGGCCGATCTGGAACCTGGCGGTGCGCGCTTTTCCCATTCTCGTCGAATAGACCAGGATTGCGGCCGAAGCTAGAGGCAAGCTGATCAATCAAGCCTCGGTTCGAAGGGCCGGGCCGCCGGGTCGCCAAGCTTCCGGGACGATCGACAGCGGTTCAAGACCGGCCGGATCGCGTTTCCGTGTGGGGAGGTTTCCGCCACGACGGCGCGAGGCCCTCGCGCATGGCAAGACGCCGGAGCGGGCCGATCCCGCTGATCAGGTGCAGTCCGAGCGCGCGCGCGGTCTGAATTGGCAGGAACTCGCTCAGCAGGGACCGGTTGGCGAGGTCGATCGCCCATGTCCGGCTCAGCACGTCGCTACGCCGCGCCGTTTCGAAACGCGCAAGGGTGCGAGGCGAGCCGGGGTCCTCACCCGATGCGAGAGCATCGCGGACGACGTCCGCGATGTCAGCAGCATCGCGCAGGCCCATGTTCAGGCCTTGCGCGCCGATCGGCGGCAGAACATGGGCGGCTTCGCCGACCAGCACGATGCGGTTGCTTGCAAAGCGCGCAGGCCGCTCGATCGCGAGCGGAAACAGATTCCGGCCCGGCTCGACGCGGAGCCGTCCCAGGATCGAATGCAATTGCCTTTCGGCGGTTTCGGCCAGGTCGTCGTCGCTAAGCCCCTTGAGGCGTGCGGCCTCCTGCGGGGAGGCGACCCATACGACGCTGGAGCGGTCTCCCGGCAACGGCACAAAAACGCAGGGGCCGTGCGGCGTATGAAATTCGGTCGAGGTATTTTTGTGCGGCCGGGCATGGGCCACATTGAACGTCAATGCAGCCTGATCGAGCGCGCGGCGCGTGACGTTGATGCCGGCGGCTTCGCGGCAAAGCGACTGACGCCCGTCGGCTCCGACGACGAGACGGGCGGTCAATGTCTCTCCCTGCCGCGTCGTGATGGTGACCGCGGCATCGCCCGGCGTCACATGCTCCGCCTCGCCGTCCATCCGCGTGAGGTTGCCGGCTTCCGCGGCTCGCGCTTCCATGGCGGCCATCAGCGCGCGGTTTTCGATATTGTAGCCGAAGGCATCAAGTCCGATTTCGTCGGATGAAAACCGCACCTCGGGAGCGCGGATAAGGCGTCCGGTATCGTCGACGAGCCGCATGACGCGGAGAGCCGCGGCGTCGGCCTCACAGCGGGGCCATACGTCAAGCTGTCGCAGCAGATCGACGGAGCCGCCGAGCAGCGCAGTTGTCCGGTTATCCCCGTAGGCGATGCGGCGGGCGACCAGCACCGTGCGGGCGCCTGCCTCGGATAGCGCGATCGCCGCCGCCAGACCGGCGGGACCGCCGCCGACCACGGCGACGTCGTAAATGGTACCCGGCTTTGCACTCTCGTTCATATGTAGACAATCAACATTCGCAGCCGCATTTTCAAGCCCGCCGGCGAACATTGTCAGCGTCGGCTGATCATGTTCCCGCTTGTTCGAGCGGCGTAACGCCGCAAGGACCGTTATGCAAACCGGTGCGATTCCTGATAGCAAGATGGCAAATGAGCCAGTCGAGCCGGCAGGACCCGCCACCCGGACCCCGAACGTCGCGAACCGCTGCGTTCTGCGTTCATGTTTTTACGGCGGCGGGCAGCGGCATTGCGCTGCTGGCGCTGCTTGAGGCGGTGCGGGAGCACTGGGCGGCGATGTTCGCCTGGCTTGGTCTCGCGCTCGTGATCGATGGCCTGGACGGACCGATCGCACGGCGGCTGAACGTCGAAGCCGCGCAGCCAAACTGGTCAGGCGAGGTGCTGGACCTCGTGGTCGATTTCGTGACCTACGTGTTCGTTCCCGCCTATGCCGTTGTTGCGAGCGGGCTGCTGCTGCCGCTCGCCGCGCCGTTGCTGGGCGTGGGTATCGTCATCAGTGGTGCGCTTTATTTCGCCGACCGCCGGATGAAGACGGATGACAATCACTTTCGCGGCTTTCCGGCGCTGTGGAACGCAGCCGCGTTCTACCTGTTCCTGCTGCATCCATCCCCGGCGATATCAACGCTGGCGATCGCATCGCTCATCGTTTTGACGTTCGTGCCCGTCAAGGTGTTGCACCCTGTGCGGGTGAAGCGGTTGCGCGGTCTCAATCTGTCGCTGATCGTCGTATGGACTGTGCTGGCGATTATGACCATCGCGAAGAATTTCAATGTGGCGACGCCGGTCACCGCCGTGCTCTGCGCCATTGCACTCTACGTTGTCTGCGGCGATGCCGTGATCCGTGTCCTGAGGCCAGAAAACCGATGATCGAACTGCTGACCAGCCCGGAAGCATGGGCAGCGCTGTTGACGCTGACGGTCCTTGAGATCGTGCTGGGCATCGACAACGTCATTTTCCTGTCGGTGATCGTGTCGCGTATTCCGCCACCGCAAGCGAAGCGGGCGCGCCAGATCGGGCTGGCGCTGGCGCTGGTTTTTCGCATTCTTCTGCTGAGCATTCTGGTTTGGCTGATCGGCCTGACGACGCCGGTTTTCACGGTGAAGGAATTCGCGTTTTCCTGGCGTGACGTCATCCTGATCGGCGGCGGCCTGTTCCTGATCGCCAAGGCGACGCACGAGATCCACGGCGAGGTCGAAGCGCGCGAACCGGAGGAACGGGGAGTTTCGAAATCGAGCGCGTTTTTCTGGATCATCGTGCAGATCATCATCGTTGACATGGTGTTCTCGCTCGACTCGATTATCACGGCGATCGGCATGGCCAAGGATCTCGAGATCATGATCGCTGCCGTCATCATCGCATGTTTCGTTATGTATGTATCGTCCGGACCGGTGGCGCGGTTCGTCGCCGAGCATCCGACGACCAAGATGCTCGCGCTGACGTTTCTTGTTCTGATCGGGGTCGCGCTCGTCGCGGACGGATTCCATTTCCATATCCCGCGCGCTTATATCTACTTTGCGATGGCGTTCTCGGCGGCGGTCGAACTGTTCAACGTGCTCGCCAGGCGCAACCGCTCCAGGGCTGGCCGCTGAGTTTTTTCAGCGGCCGTGTTGACAACGCAGGCTCAATGCCTTTCGCTCTCCATAGCGCGGGAGCGGCAGGAGAGGAGCGATGGCCAAGGCGGTGCGCGTTCATCATGTAGGCGGTCCCGAGGCGCTGGTTTACGAGACCGTGGATGTCGCCGCGCCGGGGCAGGGCGAAGTTCGCATCCTGCAACATGCCGTCGGGCTGAACTTCATCGACGTCTATTATCGCACCGGCCTCTACAAGGCGCCGGCCAAACCGTTCGTCGTCGGCAACGAGGCCGCCGGCGAAGTCGTGGCGGTCGGGCCGGGCGTCACCGATTTCCATCCCGGCGACCGCGTCGCCTACTATTTCAATCTCGGCGGTTACGCGACCGAGCGAAACATTCCGGCCGACCGGCTGGTGAAGCTGCCGGATCACATCACCTACGAGCAGGGCGCGGTCCTGATGCTCAAAGGACTGACGGTGTGGTATCTCCTGCACAAGACCTTCAAGGTCGAGCACGGTCATCGCGTGCTGATCCACGCGGCAGCCGGCGGGATCGGTCTGCTGGCGTGTCAGTGGGCGAAGGCGCTCGGCGCGAACGTCATCGGCACGGTCGGATCGCAAGCCAAGGCGGATCTCGCGCGGGCCAACGGCTGCGACCACGTCATCCTTTACAAGGAAGAGGATTTCGTCGCGCGCGTGAAGCAGATCAGCCGCAACGAATTGTGCGACGTGGTCTATGACGGCGTCGGCAAGACCACGTTTCCAGGCTCGCTGTCCTGCTTGCGGCCGCGCGGCCTGTTCGTCAGCTTCGGCAATGCTTCAGGGCCGGTGCCGCCGTTCGCGCTGACTGAACTCAACAATCACGGGTCACTGTT
Organism: Bradyrhizobiaceae bacterium; assembly: GCA_044508545.1. Classification (GTDB taxonomy): domain Bacteria; phylum Pseudomonadota; class Alphaproteobacteria; order Rhizobiales; family Xanthobacteraceae; genus Nitrobacter. Next base: position 4,365 of record JBIQHO010000105.1, read on the forward strand.
CGCGACGCGGCCGAAACTGAACGACTATGTGGCGACGCGCAGAGAGTTGCTTGAAGGCGCCGATACGCTGTTCGCCGCCGTCATCAACGGAACGCTCCACGTTCCGATCAACCGCGCCTACGCCTTGAAGGACGCGGCGAAAGCGCATGCCGATCTCGAAGGCCGGCTGACAACGGGAGCCGCGATCCTCAAGCCGCAGTAGCCGTTACCGGGCAAAATAGCGCGAACAGAATTTTCGCGAGGCGTGCTTGAGAGAGAATTTCCGTCCGGAAATCAGCGGTTTTGAGCAATCCCATCGTTATTTCCTCACCGATCTTGCAGCCGGCGGGAGGCGTCGTTCATTGTAGCGCGTATTGAGCCGGAGACCAAAGATGTACCAAGCATCGGACGAGACTCGCGTTAGCGTGAGCGCTCGCAGCGTGACCGAACGCATGATGGTGCGCATCCAGACCTTTGCACTATATGGCTCGCTGGCGCTGATTGCCGCCGTTGTATTCGGTTCGCTGTCGATTCATCCGTTCTGATCAAAGCGGGTTATTTCGCCGTCTTGAACGGCGCAATCGCGATGTCGTTATCTCTGAGCGCCTTGCACAGGACCCGCGCGATATCGACCGCGCCCGGCGTGTCGCCGTGGATGCAGACGGTATCCATCCGCATCCTGATCGCCTTGCCGCTGATCGAGATCACCTCTCCGGACTGAATCATTTTTACGACGCGTTGGGCGACGGCTTCGGCGTCGTGAAGGACGGCGCCGGGCTTGCCGCGCGGCACCAGCGATCCGTCGTCCTCGTAAGCGCGGTCGGCGAAGACTTCGTGCACCATCGGCAGGCCGAAGGCTTCGCCGGCGGCAACGAGGCGGGAGTTCGCAAGCACCACGAAGACCAGATTGGGATCGACCGCCCTGATAGCCGAGGCGATCGCGCGCGCGGTCATGTCGTCCGCGCAGGCGACGTTGGAGAGCGCGCCGTGCGCCTTCACATGCGTGACCCGGTGCCCGGCCATGGTCGCGATCGCCTGCAATGCGCCGATCTGGTAGGCGACGAGGTTCTCGATTTCCGACGACGTGAGGCCGACGATGGGCCGCCGCCCGAAGCCGTGCAGGTCACGATACCCGGGATGCGCGCCGATGCTGACGCCGCGCGCCTTGGCGAGGTCGACCGTCTTCTTCATCGTGTCTGCGTCTCCGGCGTGGAAGCCGCAGGCGATGTTGACGGATGTCGCAAGGTCAAGCATCGCGGCATCGTTTCCCATCGGCCAGACCCCGAAGCCTTCGCCGAGATCACAGTTAAGGTCGATCGTCATGAGTTTTCTGTTCCGGTGTACGCGCATTGCTGCGCTTTAACAGGTGGCCGAGCTTGTCACGTTTCGCTGTCGAATGCATTCACCGCGGAGCCTGCTATATTGGCGTTCTGTAGCGCGTCGGTGATGTCGGCATCGCGCACCTCGCGCACCCGGTCCGGCAATATTTGCAGGAACTCCGCCATCGCGCGCGCTTCGGCCTGCGCCTCCGCAACAGTGATTGCCCGGAAGCGGAAGCCGCGGCCGGCGGGGATTTGTGCCAGGCGGCCGAGATCGGCCGAGATGACGGTCGCGATTTTCGGATAGCCGCCCGTGGTGCCGCGATCCGGCATCAGCACGATCGGTTGTCCGTTGCCCGGAACCTGAATGCTGCCATTCACGGTGCCGTCGGAAACGATGTTGTGGCCGTACAGGTGCGTGATGGTCGGACCTTCAAGGCGATAGCCCATGCGGTCGCTCGTTGCTGAAATCGTCCACTCGCTTTCGAGAAACAGATCCTTCGCCTCTCCGAATTCGTCGTCCTGCGGCCCCATCACCACACGGATCGGATCGTCGGGTAGGGCGGGAAGCTGCACCCGCCGCTCGGCGGCTGGTTTTGCCGCATCGACATCGAGAGCATCGCCCACCTGCAACGGCCGCGGAAAGGGAGAGCCGAGGCCCGCGCGCGCATTGACGGCGAGGCTACCGAACGTCGGCTCGCCCTTTACTCCGCCCTCTATGGCGAGATAGCTGAAGGTGCCGCCGCGCGCGGCGGCGAGCGTCAGGGTATCACCGTCATTGAGCGTGCAGGATTGATTCAACGGCAGCGGATGGCCCGCGACCTCGGCGTTTCTCTCGGCGCCGGAGAGCGCAATGCGCACCTTGCCTTCGCGGGCAACAAAGCCGGCACTGAGCGGCCCGACTTCGATCGCAGCCGCAAAGAGCGGATTGCCGACGAGGCAATTGGCGCAAGCCAGCGCGAGACGATCCACCGCGCCGCCCGGCGTCAGGCCATAGCGCTGTGCGCCGTAGCGCCCGCCGTCCTGTACCGATGTCGCAGGCCCGACGGCGGTGATGAGAAGCTTGCTCATGGCGTCACCAGTTCGGCGACGAACTCGCCCTGTGCGGCGGCGCGATCCTGTTCGACGAACTGCCTGGCGTCGATCGCATGAAACGTAACGGCGTCTCCGGGTTCGAGCAGGAAAACCGGATCGCGGTGGAGCTGGTAAGTGCGCACGGCGGTCCGGCCGAGCAGATGCCAGCCGCTGGGTCCGGCAAGACACTGGATGCCGGTCTGGAGGCCGCCGATCGAGATCGCACCGGATGGCGTGAGCAGGCGGGGGTTTTGCCTGCGTGGCATTTGAAGTGTGTTGTCGAGGCCGCTGAGATAGGAAAAGCCCGGCGTAAATCCGATCATGGCGACGCGATAGTCGCCGGCGACATGGCGCGCGACGATGTCGTCCGGCGTGGTGTTCAACGTCCTGGCGACGTCTTCGAGATCGATGCCGTGTTCGCCGCCGTAGGCGACCGGGATACGCCATCGGCGGCTTCCGGTTGCCGGCGGCACCGGCAACCGGGCAAGCGTCGTCAGGCGTTCGCCGAGTCCATCGAAACCGATCCGAACCGGATCGTAGTGGACGAGCAGCGACCGGTAGGTCGGCACGGTTTCCGTGACGCCCTCGATCGGCGCGTCCGCAAGCGCGCGATCGAGCGCGAGCACGCGACGGTTCGCCAGCTCATGGATATTGCGGCCAAATTCCACCGTGATGGCGGCATCGCCGCTTGGCAAAAGACGTGGCGGGGACAAAGGCGCGGTCATGACCAATCAAACGGGTTCGTCAGCAACCAGAGTGATATCGCAGGAACAGCCTACGCAATTCCAATGAATTATTGATGGCAAGTTCACAGGATGTTGTAATCGGCGGAAACGTGCGAGGCTCCTCGCAGCAGGAACGAACGCGGCGCGCCGTCATAGCTTATGCGGCAACTCAGGAGGTCAAACATGGATATCCATCAGGCAGGCTCGCGACCGGCGAAACCGGGGCCCAAGGAGTATTTTTCAGGCACGGTCATGATCGAGCCGATCATCGCTGCCGCGAATGCGCCCTCGCGTGTCATGGCTGCAAGCGTTGCGTTCGATCCCGGCGCGCGCACCGCATGGCACACGCATCCGCTCGGCCAGACCCTGTACGTCGTGTCGGGTGTCGGGCTGGTGCAAACCGAGGGTGAGCCGATCCGCGAGATACGTGTCGGCGATACCGTATGGATTCCGCCGGGAGAAAAGCATTGGCACGGAGCGGCGCCGAACACCGCCATGACCCACATCGCCGTGCATGAAGCCCTCGACGGAAGCGCCGCCACCTGGATGGAACAGGTCACCGACGCGCAATACGCGGGCAAAATTGGCGGCTGAAGAAAAGAAAAAGAGCCTTGCCAACGGGGGCAGGGCTCTCATCGTCGATGGCTTCATTGCCTGACCGATCAATTCAACCGCGTCCAGGTCTGACCGCCGCAGAACATTCCACCGAATGCGCAGCCCTGGACCCGCAGACCGTCCTTGCCCTTCATCGCCAAGGTGGAGCTATAGGTGCTGCCGCTTTTCGGATCGTAGATCTTCCCGCTCCACCTGGAGCCGGTGGGCTTCATGTTGATCAAAACCTTTTCCTTGTTCCGGCCGGTGCGGGAATCCACCGAATATCCACAGAGGTTTGTCCCGCACTCTTCAATCCGGACCTGCCCTTCCTTTTTCTCGGTCAGCCATACGCCGAGCGGTCCGACCGGTTCGGCGGCCGGGGGGAGGGGCGGCTGAACCGGCTCCGCGACTGGCGCGGCGGTGGCGACGACGCTGGTGTTCGTTGGCTCTCTGGCTGGCGGCATCGTCGTGTCGGGCTGGGCTATCGCCATAATGGCGCCAGCCGACGCAGGAGTTGTGGTCGGTGTCGCGGCCTGTTGCACAGGCGCTGGCGTCGCGACAGCGGGAGCAGCCGGAGTGGCAGTGGCGGGAGGCGTGGCCGGCGCGGCGCGGGCAGGGATCGCCGGCGTGCCTGATCGGGCCGTATCCCGGACGTCGGAGGCGTCGTCGACAAAATCCCTGCGTCCGGAGTCGTAAAGGCCCGGAATTGAGATCGAGATGCATGAGGGTGAATCGCAGCCGCGCGGCGCGTGGATTCGCACGGTGCGGCCGCCGATCTCGAATGAATAGTTTTGACCCGCCTGAGCGGTCGAGGCGGTGAGCAGCAACGCGGCGGCGATGGCGAGCTTTTTCATGGGACCTCCAGTTCGGTTCGGATTGTCGAGGCCGACCCTATCCGCGCCGGGTTCTCCGGAATGTGACCCACATCACTCCTGCGACCGAGTCATGACCACCGCCGTCCAAAGGAGGCGGATTCCCGATGGCGGCGAAAGGCCTGCCATTCGGAACGTGTTATTGCATCAGTCGGGCGTGGTCGGGGACGGGTTACTCGTCGGCGCGCCGGCCGATTTCTCCGCCGGCCATCTCGCTGCGCAGTTCTTCGAACCGCCGGCGGGCATCGCGCTCGCGGTCGTCGACAAACTCGATTGCGGCTTCTCTGGTCATCGGCCCGGTGACGAGCGGGTAAGAGCTTTCTCCGATCGTTTCGTGCACGAAATAGTCACCGTTGTCGTCGCGGCGCGTCGTCCACTTGAAGCGGACGGCGACGAGCGGGCCGGGCCCGAACTTCGTGTAAGCGTCGTCCTGAGCGACATCGACATCGGATGAAGGATCGGCCGCGATGGGCGACTCCATCGGCATGTCCTCCGCCACCTCAAGTTCGGGCTGGTCTGCCGTTTCCGGTTCATGTGCCTCGCCGGCATCCCGTTCATCGGAAACTTCCGGCGTGTCGCCGGGAGCCACAACTGCCTCGATAACGTCGGTCTGATCGCTTGCGCTCACCCGCTATCTCCCCAATTGAGACGGGGACGGCGCGGCCGCGAGTCCGCAAGCTGACGCATCCGTCCCCATACGCATCCCGGCGTATGTATCCAGACTCAAATGGGCGGTTTTTTGTCTTTGCAGGGGCGGCGTCGAACAGTGCTGCCGTCGGCGGCGGGCGGACTCGTGCGGCGCGGCGCCTGACGAATGAATACTGAATGTTCTGGTTATGAACCCTGCAAACCAGGTTTGTTTCGCCTGCCGAAAACCTTCAATGGAGTCCGTAGATTACCGCTTTCGCCCGGTCTGGAGCGCATGGTTTTCCGACCGGGATCCTCTGCGCGGCCGCTCAGTCGTCTCTCGCGATCTCTTTGGGCGCCTCTTCCTCTTTGCGCGGCGGGTGTGATCGCACGTAGCGATAGCTCGCATAAAAGAGCAGGCCGCAGCCAATGATCGCGCCAAACATCAACAGGGGCATGGTGTTATCGTGCCTCCAACAGCGAATGGAAGATCGGCCTGCCGTGAAAGCGCGGCGCGATCCTCTCCGGCGGAACTCTAGATCGCGGAAGGCGGAAAGGGAATATCGGAGTTCACGGTCGCGGCCGGGAGCAGGAGGCGGAAACATGCCGACGAGCGTCGGTTGCGCAAGACAGTGGCCCCGGATCGAGCCTGGGAGACCCCGCGTGGAGCCCGCATCATCGTCTGCTATCGCCGCAGGCGTGCGGCGATAGCAATTGCTGGACGCAGGTCCCGAAGCTATCGCATCTGCATGTTCTGCAGAAGGTCCTCCCCCCTCAGGTTTCGCGCTTTTGCGCTTGGAATCCGGCGCGCAGCCGTGCCGTTTTCGTTACACTTGCCGCTTGTGTTTTTGGAGCCTGTACACTGCCGGCTACCATCTGCCGGGCAAACAAACACGGTCGAAGTGGTGCAGCCGACCAGAGCGTTTCCCTTTATTCCATAGTTACAGGTTTGTCCCGCGTTATGCATGTTATCGCACGCTGCTATCACTTCCCCCACGGGGGCCGCCCCTGCCGGGCTTGCAATCACGCCGA
>JBIQHO010000106.1:0-10567 GCA_044508545.1 Bradyrhizobiaceae bacterium
ATCGAGGACGCAAGCGAGCAGCCGATCGTGCTGACAATCGACGGACACAATCCCAATCGGGCAACCGTCAGATTTCTGATCGACAGTGCCCCGCTTCCGGAGAGTGCGGACACCTATGAGCGGCTGGTGCTGATCTTCGACGGCGACGACGGCGTTGCGTTGGACGCGGCGCGCGCCGTCTGGGCCGACTGCAAGTCGCGAGGATTCGAGGTGACCTACTGGCAGGCGGACGACCGGGGGCGCTGGCATCGTCGTTAACAGCGGTATACAACGGTATATTGAAATTTAGGGATATTTGAGGCTTTCTGGTCCAGGCTGACGGCCAGCCATGGTCATGCCTCAAATTGGTGTTCGGACGAGCCTTCAAGATCCATCAGGAACAGAGTCGTGAAGCAGCCCAGATCTCACCGAAGGGCCTTGATGTCGTTGCTTTTCGTGGCGCCGCTCGTCGCGGGCTGCGGCAGCGCGTCGGATATGTGGTCGTCTGCCAAGGATGCGGAGTGGTTTTCGAGGTCGGGCAGGCTGTTCACCAAGAACGTTTCGATTGAAACGCCGCCGCTGACGCCGGACAAGCCGGTGACTCCGGACGACCTCATCAGCGCGGACGGCCTTTGTCCGGGCATGGCGCCGCCGATCGGCGCGGGCGAATCCAGCGCGCTTTCCGACAGCGCAGCAGGGGGGCCGGCAACGACTGCCTCCACGGCGCCTTTAACGGGCACGGTGGCGCTCGGCCACACCGAATGCGACGTGACGCGCGGCATCGGCACGCCCGACAACGTCAGCCTTTCCAGCAATCCGCACGGCGACCGCGTTGCGGTGTTGACGTTCCTGCACGGGCCTCGGGCCGGAATCTACACGTTTACGGCGGGGCGTCTGTCCTCGATCGAAAAGGCGCCAGAACCAGTCGCACCACCCAGGCCGGAACGGCGGACGAAAAGGAAGAAGAGCGCGGCGACCTGAAAATCGCAGCGGCGGGTTTCCGTCAGGGCTTTATCCGCCACGTTTGCTCGAAAACGCCAGCTCTGTTTCAACTGCGTTGAATCAGACTCGTCGCTTATCTTTTTGATTGAGCATGATCTTTTTCCTAAAACCGGTTTCCGCTTTTCGGGATCATGCTCTAACCCGCTGTTTCTTCGTGTGATGCGCTGGCCTCCAGCCACTCCTCTTCGGCGCGTTGCAACGCACTGGTCGCGCTGACGCGTGCCTTGCTCAGTTGCGCCGCCTGTTTGGGGTCGCGCTTGAACAGATCCGGCAACGCCAGGGCGGCATCGATTTTGGCAATGATGCCGGTGATCCGCTCGATCTCGGCTTCGGCGTCCGCGATCTTCTGTTTGAGCGGCGTCCGCTTTTCGGTCTTGTTGCGCCTCGGCTTCTCACGACCGTCATCGCGCTCGGCCGATGATGCGCGGTCGCGCCCGCTCATGCGCAGGCCGCGCGCCGACAGAACCGCGCGTCGGTAATCGTCGAGGTCGCCGTCGTAAGGGGTGACGGTGTGGTCCGCGACCACCCACAGCCGGTCGGCGCAGGATTCGATCAGGTAGCGATCGTGCGAGACCATGATGACGGCGCCCGGAAATTCGTTGATGGCTTCGGCGAGCGCGGCGCGGCTGTCGATATCCAGATGGTTGGTCGGCTCGTCGAGAATGATCATGTTCGGCGCGAAGAATGTCGCAAGCCCGAGCAGCAGGCGCGCTTTCTCGCCGCCCGACAGGCTTTTCACAAGTGTGTCGCCCGCCTTGCCGGAAAAGCCGATAGCGCCGACGCGCGCGCGTATCTTCGTCTCCGGCGCGCCTTGCATCAGCCGCCGCACATGATCGTAAGGCGAGCCGTCGAGGTCCAGTTCGTCGGTCTGATGCTGGGCAAAGTAGCCGATTGACAGCTTGTCGGCGCGTACCACCCCGCCCGCAAACGGCTGCAACTTTCCCGCGAGCAGTTTGACGAGAGTGGATTTGCCGTTGCCGTTGGCGCCGAGCAGGGCGATGCGGTCGTCTTCGTCGATCCGCAGGGTTACGCGTTTGAGAACCGGCGAGTCCGGGTCGTAGCCCACGACCGCATCATCGACGGCGATGATCGGCGGCGACAGCAGCTTGTCGGGCGCGGGAAACGAAATCTCGCGCACGTCCTGGGTGATCAGCGCGGTCACCGGCTTCATGCGTTCGAGCATCTTCACGCGCGATTGCGCCTGACGCGCCTTCGAGGCCTTGGCCTTGAAGCGATCGACGAAGGCCTGCAGCCGCTTGCGCTCGTCGGCCTGCCGCCTGGCGTGCTTGGCGTCGAGCATCTCGCGGGTGGCGCGCTGATCCTCGAAGGACGAATAGGTGCCCTTGTAGAGCGTGAGCTTGCCGCGATCGAGATGCAGAATCTGATCGACGGACGTGTCGAGCAGGTCGCGGTCATGACTGATGATGATCACCGTGCGCGGGTAGTGCGCGAGGTGATCTTCCAGCCAGAGCGTCCCTTCGAGGTCGAGGTAGTTGGTCGGCTCGTCCAGCAACAGCAGATCAGGGGCGGCAAAGAGGGTCGCCGCAAGCGCGACGCGCATGCGCCAGCCGCCCGAGAATTCCGCGCAGGGCCGGGCCTGATCCGCTGTCGAAAATCCGAGACCGCTCAGGATCGACGCTGCGCGAGCCGGCGCGGAATGGGCGTCGATATCGACGAGACGCGTCTGGATGTCGGCGATCCGGCCCGGGTCGCGCGCGGTTTCCGCTTCGCGCAGCAGAGCGTGACGCTCGACGTCGGCTTTGAGCACCACCTCGATCAGGCTTTCGGGGCCGTCGGGCGCTTCCTGAGCAAGGCTGCCGATGCGCCAGCGCGGCGGAATGGCGATTGAGCCGGTTTCCGTCGGAAGTTCACCGCGGATTGCATGGAACAGGGTGGACTTGCCGACGCCGTTGCGGCCGACAAAGCCGACGCGAGCGCCGGGCACGATCTGGACGGAACTGTGGTCGATCAGAAGCCGTCCGGCGATGCGGATCGAGATGTCGGTAAGGGAAAGCATGGCGGCTTTTCACCGCTGCGCCGACCAAACGCAACCCATTTGTAGTCGTCCGTAAGAACTCGACGACCGACGCCGGGTTAAGAGGAACGAGACATACGGGAATCGGGAACCATGCGTGAAGTGCCCTCATGCCCCATGTCCCGCGGCGCGACGTCCAGCACCCTTAGTCGGTCCAGCAGAAGCTGGAGCTGAAAGGGGAGCTTGGACTGTTCCGGCCGGGCATCGACTCGCAGCCGCTCGCCGATCGCCTCGGCAACCGTCCTGCTGGTTTTCGTATCGATCAGGTCAGGACCTTGGGCGGGTTGGTTGGTCATTTTCTCGTTCCGCTTCCGTATCATAGAAGTCATCGTGTTAAGTCACGGACCGGGAGATTGTTTCCGCGGAACTGCTCATGGCAGTTGAATCTGTGAGCGTAAACGCGGGAATGGAAGGCACTGGGGGACCTGCGCGGAAATTGCGAAAAGGCTCCGCGCCACACACCGATCGGAGGCTCGGGGTCGGGGCGAGCCGATCGGCGTTGCTGGCCTAACCCTCATTCAGGCGTATGCCGGCACGGAGAAATTTCTGGGGATCTACGGCCTCCCCGTCGATCCTCGTTTCGTAGTGCAGGTGAGGGCCCGTCGAGCGCCCGGTTGATCCCACTTCGCCGACAACCTGTCCGATCTTGATGGACTGGCCGACCTTTACATCGATCGCGGAAAGATGCCCGTAGCGGGTCGACAGGCCGTTGCCGTGATCGATCTCGACCATTCGTCCGTAGCCGCCCGCCCAGCCCGCGGAAACAACTTTTCCATTCGCCGTCGCGCGCACCGGATCACCCATCGCCGCGCGGAAATCAAGACCGGTGTGCATCGCCGGCCGCCCGACGAACGGATCGACGCGCACGCCGAAGCCGGAGGTGAATTCGATCCCGCCGACCACCGGTTTGCGATAAGGGACAAGGGCGAGGGCGCCGTTGAGCCGATCGATCTGCGCCCGGGTCAGATTGACACGGGTGAGCTGGCGCTCGAATGGGCCGGCGTCGGGCCGCAGCTTGACGGGCACATAGGGCCCTCCGGTGCCGGAGTGCGGCGTTTTGGCTTCCATCTTCGCCATGCTGAGCCCGAGATCGGAGAATACGCCGCGCAACCGGCGCACCCGCGTTTCCATGTGATTTTCAACCGCGTTCAGTTCGGCGACCTGACGGCTCTCGATCTGGTCGAGCGACGATTCAAGCCGCATCAGCGTGTTGATTTGACCTGTGGTTTTCTCGAACCGGATCGGCTGTTTACGAAGGTCGGACGCCGTGTCGGCAGTGGCGGTGTCGTTGATCGGGGTGGGTTTTGCGAATCCCGGCGAGCCCGCGTCGGCACCCTTTTCCGTCTTCCGGGACGCCCCCTTGATCGAGCCTGTTGTTGAAACGTCCAGCAGCGCGTTCAGGGCGGCTGCGCGGGATTCGAGCACTGCCTGACGGCGCGCGATCTCCTCGAGCTTTCTGCCGAACTGCTCCTGATCGAGCAGTTGGCGGCTGGTGGTGCGATCGACACGCGCGCGCAATTCGGCAATGCGGTCTTCATAAGCGTACTGCATGTCGGCCTGGCGCGCGATGAGCCGCGTCAGCACATCGTCGCGGAAGGCGAAATAGGTCGCGGTCGCGGCCGACCAGATGCCAAGCAGCGTGAGGGTCCCCACGACAATCCAGAACACCACGGGGCCGAATCGGACCTGCCTGCCGGCGTGGGCAAAGGTGTAGCCGCGCTGGGCTTGCTTCTCCCTCGGCCGCGAGGCGACGGACGCCGCCTGGCGGGAGGAATGTCGATGATCGTGCGCGCGATGCTGCGGATGCTCGGCATATTGACTGGAACGGTACGACATCGGCACTCCCGCGCCGGCCCGAAAACGAGTTCCAGTCGGCTCAACTTCGGTGCTGATTTGAACCGTTCATGGTTAATTTTTGGAAAATGGCGGTGCGTCGCTACAGCCCGCGCGCCGCCGCAAGGACTTGTTCTGCGTGCCCGTCGACCTTGACCCTGCGCCAGAAACGGGCAATTCGGCCGTCAGCCGCCACCAGAACGGTCGTGCGAATAATGCCGAGGAAGACCTTGCCATACATGGATTTCTCGCCCCATGCGCCATAGGCTTCCAGCATCTCGTGCGTTTCATCTGAGATGAGAGGAATGGTCAGCTTGTGCTTGGTGCGGAACGATTCCTGCGTCTTCACCGGATCGGCCGATACGCCAAGCACCGTCGTTCCGCAAGCCGCGAATTCTTTCGCGAGGCGGGTGAAATCCATCGCCTCCCGGGTACAGCCCGGCGTGTTGGCGCGCGGATAGAAAAAGATCACCAGCTTCTTTTCGGCGAAATCGGCGAGCGATACACGGCCACCGCCATCCCGGGGAAGGGTGAATGAAGGGGCTCGCGAGCCTTCTGCAAGGCCTGACGTCCGAGACAAGGTCGGCGATGCCGTCGATCGCGATTTGGGCTTTTCGCCCGTCGCCCGCAGGGACGACGAAGCGTTCTTTCGGGCCGCTCTGGCGCGACTTGCGGCCACCGCGCGGGCCGGCGTGGAAACGACTGTATTAGAGGATTTCTTGCGTGTCTTCTTGGACATACGCCTTCCTTTCGTCGCTTTCCGGCGCTCAGTATCCGCACCGACTCCTGGAGATGCCAAGGCGACTCGAGCCGTGGCCGCTGTGCATTTCCGCCGATCGCGGGGTATGTCTACAAGGGATTCACGAACGTCCGTCCCGTTTTCTGCACGGCAAGCACCAGGGGCCGGATGATGCGTGACATGTTACATTGCGGATTGGCTGAAGTACCGTCACGAGAGCGTTCGTCCGGAAGCGGCGCACGGACCGATGGCGGCGACGGCTCTGGTCCCGGCCGGCACGTAGAGGCAATGACAAGGAAGACGCCGATCCCAATGCCGAAGCGCGGCGGCGACCAGGTCTCGCACGGGCAAATCTCGCACGGGGAAGATGCCGGTTGGGACGTGGAGCACGACGAGGCCCAGAGCCGCCGCGTGCGCCGGCTGCTGTCGCGCTCGGATTCCGGAATCCACAGGTTGGGCGATCGGCTGGGGCGGCTCAAAATCTGGCTGGCGGGCGAACGCCGGGTCAGGCGGCTCGCGATGACTTTCTGCGTGCTGGCGCTCGTATTCGCAGGGGGCTTCGGCGCGCTCTGGTGGCGCCTGGGCGCCGGCCCCGTCAATCTCGATATGATGACGCCCTGGCTTGTCGCCGCGATGGAGGAAAACATCGGTCACGGCAACACCGTGGAGATCGGCGGCACGCAGATCGAGCGCGCCGGCAGAATTCGGATCGCGGTTCGTGTTCGTGACGTCGTGGTCCGCGACCGCGATCATGTGATCGTCGCCAGCGCGCCGAAAGCCGAGGTGAAACTGTCCGGCATGGCGCTGCTGACCGGGCAGCTGCGTGCCGAAAGTCTCAATCTGGTCGATGCCGAACTCGCGGTGCGGATCACGCCGGACGGTCGGGTTACCGTTTCGGCGGGCGATAACGCCAGGCCGCTCGCCACGGGTATCGCGCCGGCGCGGCCATCCGATCCCCCATCAGCGTCCGGCATTGTCCCCTCCGCCATCGCACCGTCGATGTCCCAATCGGACGGCGAATCCCAGACCACCGCCGCGCCGGTAAGTGCCGAGGGCCGCGACAACAGCGCCGGCGCGCTTCTGGCGGGATTGAACTGGCTTGACAGTCTCAGCCGGTCGGGGCTCGACGGGCAGAATCTCAATGAGATCGGTCTGAAAAACGGCAGGCTGGTGGTCGACGACCAGCAGCGCGGCAATCGTTGGAACTTGAGCAATATCAGCCTGAGCCTTCGCCGGCCGAGCGGAGGCGGCGTCGCCTTCAGCGTCGGCGAAGGAGGCAGCCAGCCATGGTCGCTTCAGGTCACTGTCGGTCCGTCCGCCGACGGCGTGCGTCCCATTGATCTGCGCGGCACGGGAGTTCCGGCGAAGAACATTCTGCTGGCGCTGCGCATCAAGGATCTCACCTACAGCGCCGATATGCCGCTCAGTGGTGAATTGAAGGGTGAGATCGGCCGCGACGGCCTGCCGACTTACCTTCGCGGCAGCCTCTTCGCGGGCAAAGGCACGATCATCGACACCGATACGCCGGATTATCCCATGGCGATCGATCAGATCGAAATGAACATGGAGTGGGATTCGGCGCGGCGTGTCCTTGTTGCGCCGTTCAAAATCGTGTCCGGCCAGAATCGAATCACGCTACTCGCCCGTCTTGAGCCGCCGAATGGCAATATTCCGGACTGGCAGATGGGCCTGAGCGGCGGCACCATCGTCCTGGCCGGCTCCGATGGCGAAGAACCTCTGATCTTCAACCGCATCGCGGTCGGACTGCAGTTCGATACAGAGCACAGGCAGATAAGGCTGACTCAGGCCGATATCAGCAACGGCGAGGTTGGCGTCGCCGGCACCGGCAGCATCGACTATTCAGAAGAGCCGCGGCTGAAACTGGGCTTCGCCGGGACGCCGATGTCCGTGGCCGCGCTGAAAAGCATGTGGCCGGTCCTGATCGTGCCGGAGGTGCGCGAATGGGTTAATGAGCGAATTGGACGAGGCTCTCTCCAGCGTATTGAAATCGGCGTCAATTCTCCGCTCCATAACCTGTCGCGACGCGGGCCGCCGATCCCGGATGATGGCCTTTCCGTCGATATCGCCGCAAGCAATGTGACGCTTCATCCCGTCGATGAGATGCCTTCGATCCGCGACGCCGACATGAAAGCGCGCGTCACCGGCAGAACGGCGACGGTGACGATCGGGCAGGCTGCCGCCGATACCCCGGCCGGCCGCAAGCTCAACATTTCCGACATCGTTTTCGAGGTGCCGGACATGGCGCCCAAGCCCGCGCCGGCCAGGGTGAGGTTCAGGATCGATGGTCCGGTGCCCGCGGCCGCCGAAATTCTCGCCTCCGACCGTCTCAGCGAATTCACCGGTAACCTGGTCGATCCGAACTCCAGCAAGGGAACGGTGGCAGCGCAGATCGCGCTTGGCCTGCCGATCAGGCGTCAGATCACCAAGGAAGATACGACCTATTCCCTCACCGCCGATCTCGCGGGCTTTGCCGCCGACGGCCTGGTCATGAATCAGAAGCTCGAAGCGAACACGCTGAAGGTGGTCGCCAACAACCAGGGATACCAGGTCAAGGGTGACGTCAGGATCAACGGGCAGCCGGCTTCGCTCGATTATCGCAAGCCGACGGAGGGTGATGCCGATATCAAGTTGCAGGCCACCCTCGATGACGCGAGCCGCGCAAAACTCGGGATCGACCTCGGTGCCGGCGCGACCGGTGCGGTTCCGATCAAGCTGGTTGGAAAAATCGGCGCCGACAAGGACAGCAAGATCGGCATCGATGCCGATCTGACATCGCTGAAACTCGACAACCTTCTGCCGGGCTGGGTCAAGCTGCCGGGAAAGTCGGGCCATGCGACGTTCAATGTGGTGCGCAAGGCGCAGTCGACGCGCCTGGAGGATATCGTCATCGACGGGAGCGGCGTCATGATAAAGGGGTCGCTGGAGATCGATCAGAACGGCGATCTGTTGAACGCGAATTTCCCGGTCTACGCGCCGTCAGAGGGTGACAAGGCTTCTCTGAAGGCCGAGCGCAATGGCGACGGCGTGCTGAAGGTCGTCATGCGCGGCGACGTGTTCGACGGCCGCGGCTTTATCAAATCGGCGATCTCCGGCAAGCAGGCCGACGCCAAAGCCCAGGCCAGGAGCATCGACGTCGACATCGACCTGAAGATTGGAGCCGTGGCCGGATTCTACGGCGAAGCCGTGCGCAGCGTGGACGTTAAGATGGCCCGGCGGAACGGCTCGATCCGCAGCTTCGCCATGAGCGGCAAGATCGGCCGCGATACGTCGCTGAAGGGCGATCTGCGCGGTCGCCCGCAGGGTCGGGACATCATCCTGATCGAGACCGACGATGCGGGCGCGTTCTTCCGCTTTACCGACACGTATGGAAAGATGTTTGGCGGTCAACTCGCACTGGCCATGGATCCGCCAACCGCCGAGCCGCGCGCCAAGCAGGGGCTCATCAACGTCAGCAATTTCACGATCAAGGGCGAGGCGGCTTTGGATCGCGCCGCGGCTGGCGGTCCGCAGACCGCGCGAAACGGCATCTCGTTTTCACGTCTGCGCGCGGAATTCACCCGGCAGAATGGACAACTCACAGTGCACGAGGGCGTCGTCAAGGGCCCGATGATCGGCGCGACCATCGAGGGCAACATCGACTTTCCCGGTAATCAGGTTCGCATGAGCGGCACCTTCGTGCCGATGTACGGCCTCAACAATATCTTTGGACAGCTTCCGATCCTGGGTCCGTTTCTTGGCGGCGGCAGCAATGAGGGGCTGATCGGCGTGACCTACGAGGTGGTGGGAACGCCGGGCCAGCCGCAATTGCGCGTCAACCCGATCTCGGCCATGGCGCCCGGCGTGCTGCGCAAAATTTTTGAATTCCAGACCGGCAAGCCCGCCAGCCAGATCGAATATCCGTCTCAGAGCAGCAACTGATCGTCTGCCAGCGCGCGCCGCCGCGTCAACGCCGCCGTGCGGATGCTGCCAGCAGCCCTTCCGATTCTGATGGAATTGGAAGCGGAGCTCTATGTTTTTGGTTTGATGGTTTTCTTCGCGCGAACCGGTATCCACTTTGCTCGAAAACGCTCTATGCCGGCCTTAGCAAAACGTGGCGCTTCTTGCCCATCGAGAGCTTGATCACGCCTTCGGGCGTGAGGTGTTTCGATGTCAGCATCATCTTCTCGTCGGTGACGGCGACGTCATTGACCCGAAGGCCGCCGCCCTTGATCTGGCGGCGCGCTTCGCCGTTCGAGGCGACGAGGCGGGCTCTTTCGGAAAAGGCCGCCAGCACCCCGATGCCCTTTTCGAGTTCGCCATGCGCGATGTCCACCGTCGGAAGGCTCTCTGCGATCGAGCCCTGCTCGAAAGTCGTGCGCGCGGTGTCGGCGGCTTTCTCGGCCTCGTCGCGGCCATGCAGAAGCGCGGTCGCTTCCGTCGCCAGCACCTTCTTGGCCTCGTTGATCTCGGCGTCCCGCAATGCCGCCAGCTTCGCGATCTCTTCCATCGGCAGGATCGTGAACAGCTTCAGGAATCTGCCGACGTCGGCGTCCTCAACATTGCGCCAGTACTGCCAGTAATCGTAGACCGGCAGCATGGCGGCGTTGAGCCAGACCGCGCCCGCGGCGGTCTTGCCCATCTTGGCGCCCGATGCCGTCGTGAGCAGCGGGCAGGTCAGCGCATAGAGCTGATGCGTACCCATGCGACGGCCGAGATCGACGCCATTGACGATATTGCCCCACTGATCCGAGCCGCCCATCTGCAAGTTGCAGCCATAGCGGCGCGCCAGCTCCACGAAATCGTAGGATTGCAGGATCATGTAATTGAATTCGATGAACGACAGCTCCTGCTCGCGGTCGAGCCGCATCTTCACGCTGTCCATCGTGAGCATGCGGTTGATGGAGAAATGCCGGCCGACGTCGCGCAGCATTTCGATGTAATTGAGCTTGGTGAGCCATTCGGCATTGTCCACCATCACG
>JBIQHO010000533.1:0-1579 GCA_044508545.1 Bradyrhizobiaceae bacterium
GCACTACGATCATCTGGTGCATGGCGAGAGCGCCTATTTCGTCTGGCTCAATCACGGCAAGGAATCGATCTGCCTCGATCTCAAGCAGGAAGGCGAGCGCGCCATTCTCTCCGAAATGATCGCGCGGGCGGATATTTTCATCCAGAACCTCGCGCCGGGCGCCATCGAGCGGCTCGGCTTTTCGATGACGAAACTGCGGGAGATGCATCCTCGGCTGATCACCTGCTCGATCACCGGTTACGGCGATGAGGGACCGCTGCGCGAGTTGAAGGCCTACGATCTTCTGGTGCAGGCGGAGAGCGGCCTCGCCAGCACCACCGGCAACGAATTCGGTTCAGTGCGCGTCGGCGTCTCGGTCGGCGATATCTCGGCGGGCATGACGGCGACGCAGGCGGTGTTTCAGGCGCTTTATGCGCGCGAGAGGACGGGCGTGGGCCGGCACATCGCGGTGTCATTGTTCCATTCGCTGGTGGACTGGATGAACGTGCCGTATCTCCAGTTCACCTATGGCGGCATCACGCCCGGCAAGTTCGGCCTGCATCATCCGACCATTGCACCTTACGGCGCTTTCACATGCAGCGGCGGCCGGCCGGTGCTGATCGCGATTCAGAACGAGCGCGAATGGGTGATCCTGTGCCGCGACGTGCTCGGCCGTCCCGATCTGATCACCGACTCCCGCTTCAGCAACAACGACAACCGCGTCAAGAACCGCGAGGCACTCGATGCTGAGATCGTGCCGATCTTTCTCGGTATGACGCGGGAGCAGGCGATCGAGGTGTTGAGCGCGGCGCGTCTGGCCTATGGCCGGGTCAGTTCGCTGGATGATCTCGCGGTGCATCCGCAGAATCGATATCTGGATGTCGAGACGCCGTCCGGACCGGTGCGTCTGCTGGCGCCCGGCGTCAAGGTGGATGGCGAGTCGCTGACCGCTGGCCGCGTGCCGGCCGCGGGCGAACACGGCGAGGCGCTGCGCCGGGAATTCGCGCCGAAGGGGCCGGACACCGGTTCGTGACGGTCGAAATTCACGTCGCCGGATCGTTTCGCGGTATCGAGATGCGCGGTGGACCTGTCGGCGATGAATCCGGATCAATTTGATCCGGACTAGCGAACATGATCAATTCCAGACACTTAGCTTGCGATTCGATCCGGTCCCACGGGCCGGAAACGCAAACCGTTTCGCACTTTGCGGCACCATGCCTTAGAGTGCGGCGGCGCTATTCGGGCGATCACATTATGTTGGATCTATATGGATCTCAGGCAGCTCCGATATTTCATTGCGATTGTGGAGCAAGGCTCGTTTTCCAAGGCCGCTGAATTTCTCAACGTCGCGCAGCCCGCGTTGAGCCTGCATGTCCGTAATCTGGAATCGGAGTTGGGATGTGCGCTGCTGTTTCGCAGTCCGCAAGGCGTGGTCGCGACCGAAGCCGGCGAGATACTGGTGCGCAATGCGCGCGTCATCATCGATCAGTTCTCGATCGCCCGGCAGGAAATTCAGGAGCACGAGGCCGAACCCTCGGGCGAAGTGCGTCTCGGTCTGCCCGGCACCATCAGCCAGATTCTGGCGGTGCCGCTGATCCTC